>NZ_JBFULS010000028.1:0-61862 GCF_054049775.1 Methylobacterium sp. P5_C11
GGACAGCTTCTTCTCGTGGATGAGGATGTAGGGGTCCTCAAGCTCGGCGACCATCTTCTCCGCGTTCGTGATGAAGTACGGGGACAGGTAGCCGCGGTCGAACTGCATGCCCTCGACGACGTCGAGTTCGGTCTCGGCCGTCTTGGCCTCCTCGACCGTGATCACGCCCTCGTTGCCCACCTTCTGCATGGCGTGGGCGATCATCTCGCCGATCTCCTTGTCGCCATTGGCGGAGATCGTGCCGACCTGAGCGACCTCGTCGGAGGTCGAGACCTTCTTGGCACGGGCGATGATGTCCTTCACGGCGGCCTGGGTGGCGAGGTCGATGCCGCGCTTCAGGTCCATCGGGTTGATGCCGGCGGCGACGTACTTGGCGCCCTCGCGGACGATGGCCTGGGCCAGCACGGTCGCGGTGGTGGTGCCGTCACCCGCGATGTCGTTGGTCTTCGAGGCCACTTCGCGCACCATCTGGGCGCCCATGTTCTCGAACTTGTCGGCGAGCTCGATCTCCTTGGCGACGGTGACGCCGTCCTTGGTGATGCGCGGGGCGCCGAAGCTCTTCTCGATCACGACGTTGCGACCCTTCGGGCCGAGCGTCACCTTCACCGCATCCGCGAGGATGTCGACGCCGCGCAGCATCTTATCGCGGGCGTCGGCGGAGAAACGAACGTCTTTCGCTGCCATGGTTTGCCTCTTGTCTGGTTGGGTTCGACCCCAAGACCCCGCGGGGCCTCAAAGGGTGGAGACGGGCGATCCGATCAGAGGGCGACGACGCCCATGATGTCGGATTCCTTCATGATCAGGAGGTCCTGACCGTCGATCTTGACCTCGGTGCCGGACCACTTGCCGAACAGGACGCGGTCACCGGCCTTCACGTCGAGCGCGTTGACGCGGCCGGACTCGTCGCGGGCGCCGGGACCGACGGCGATGACCTCGCCCTCCTGCGGCTTTTCCTTGGCGGTGTCCGGGATGATGATGCCGCCCTTGGTCTTCTCTTCGCCTTCGATGCGACGGACGACCACGCGGTCGTGCAGCGGACGGAACTTCATGAGCTGCCCTCTTGCTTCAGGTCTGGAGTTGGCGTTGATGCGGCCGGCGGGACCGCTTGCGAACTCGACTGTTAGCACTCTGTCTCGGCGAGTGCCAAAGACGTCGGCGAGATAGGCTCGCCACGCTTGGGTGTCAAGGCTGTCGCACCCTCGCGCGACGGCTTGATGACCTGCCCTTACCCTTTTCCCCGGCGGATGACGTGACCCCATGCTGAGCCTGCACGGACCCGAGGGCTCGCTGGCGCCGGATCTCGGCGGGGCCATCCCGGCGGACGCCGTCTGGCTCGATCTCAAGGATCCGAGTTCCGAGGAGGCGGCCGCCGTCGAGGCAGCCACGGGCCTGCGCATTCCCTCCCGGGAGGCACTGGCAGAGGTTGAAACCTCCAGTCGCCTGCGCCGAGTGAAGGCCGGTTTCTCGGTGTCGACCCCGATGATCACCTTCGAGCGCAGCGACTCGCAGTTGAAGCCCCTGGGCTTCCTGCTGTCGAAGGACCGGCTGGTGACCGTGCGCTTTCACGATCTGCGCGCATTCGACTCGGCCGGGAAGCGGATCGCCGATGGCGACGGCAGCGTCACCCCGAGCGAGGTCTTCCTGGTGATCCTGGAAGAGCTCGTGGACAGCCTCGCCGATGCCCTGGAGGATATGGGATCGGACCTCGACAGCCTGTCGACGCGGATCTTCGACTTCGATGTTCGCGGCGCCGAGCGGCGGCGCCTGGAGAGCCCGCCGCCCCGGCGCCGGGACCTCGCCCTGCGTCGGATCCTGCGGGGGATCAGCAACCGCGGAAAGGTCCTGGGAAAGATCCGCGCCAGCCTGCTGGGACTCGAGCGGATCATCCCGTTCGTGGCGGCGGCATGCGACGGCATCGGCCTGCCGGACGATACCCGGTTCGAGACCATCAAGCGGGACATCGAATCGCTCGACGAGTTCGAGACGCGCCTCGCGGAGAACGTTCAATTCCTCCTCGACGCGGCCCTGGGGCTCATCACCATCGAGCAGAACAACGTCTTCCGCGTGCTCACCGTCGTCTCGGTCGTCGGCGTTCCGCCGACGTTGATCGCCTCGATCTACGGCATGAATTTCAAGCACATGCCGGAGCTGGACTGGACCCTCGGATACCCCTACGCCCTCGGCCTGATCCTCTTCAGCGCCGTAGCGCCGATGATCTATTTTCGTATTCGCGGATGGTTCTGACCTTTTCGCATTTAATATAGTCTTCTAGTCCAATCATTGCGCATTCCGATCGTATCGCCGCCCGAGAAATCGATGTCTTTTATCCGTCCGGCGAGAAAGGCAAGGTCTCGCGCACTACCTAGCCGGGCACGACTGATCTGTCACTCCAACGAAATCGTTCATTAAGGATGTCCGCGCTATCAGGGCCGCCGAGAAACGCGAGCCTAGCCATGTTCAACCGCAGCACCTTCAACGAAGCCCAGGCCAAGATCGATGCCCTCGATCGCTCGCTCGCGATCATCGAATTCTCCATGGACGGAAACGTCCTGCACGCGAACCAGAATTTTCTGGCGCTGATGAAATACAGTCTCGCCGACATCAAGGATCGGCACCATCGCGTCTTCGTCGACAAGCACTTTGCCGAGACGGCGGATTATGCGGCGTTCTGGGACACGCTGAAGAAGGGTGAATACGTTACCGGCGAGTTCCTGCGTCTCGACAAGGACGGCGCCTCGGTGTGGCTGGAGGCAACCTACAACCCCGTCCTCGACGCCCGCGGTCGGCCCGTGAAGGTCGTCAAGTTCGCGTCGGACATTTCCGCGAAGAAGAAGGAGGTCAACCGGCTCCTGACGATGATCGACAACGTCCCGGTCGCGGTGATGACCGCGGACCTGACGAACGATTTCAAGATCGACTACATGAACGCCACGTCGCGCCGGACCCTCGGGACGATCGAGCAGCACCTGCCCGTGACGGTCGACGAGATGATGGGCTGCTCCTTCGACGTCTTCCACAAGAACCCGCATCATCAGCGGACCATGCTGGCGGATGCGAGCCGGCTGCCCCATACCACCAAGATCAAGGTCGGGCCGGAGACCCTTAATCTCCGGGTCACGGCCGTGAACGACGAGACGGGCCGGTACATCGGCCCGATGCTGACCTGGGCGGTGGTCACCGCACAGGTGAACATGGAGACCGACGTCAAGCGGGTCGTCGAGGCCGTGGGTTCCGCGATCCAGGAGATGCAGAACTCGGCCCAGGGGCTGATGCAATCGGCCGAAGCCGCGCGGGACAAGGCCTCCTCGGTCGCGGCCAGCTCCGAGCAGATGAACGGTGCGATCCAGGAGATCTCCGGTCAGGTCGGACGGGTCTCGGAGCGCGCGCAGCAGATCGCCGTCCAGGCCGGAACCACCGACGCGACGATGCGCCAGCTCGCCGAGAACGCCCGCAAGGTCGACGCGGTGGTCGGCATGATCAAGTCGATCGCCGACCAGACCAACCTCCTGGCCCTGAACGCCACCATCGAGGCGGCCCGGGCCGGCGCCGCCGGTCGCGGCTTCGCGGTGGTGGCGAGCGAGGTGAAGGCGCTCGCCGAACAGACCGCCAAGGCGACCGGCGAGATCACCCAGCAGGTGTCGGCGATCCAGAGCGCCACGGGCGAGGCGGTCGGCGCCATCGAGATGATCACCGCGGCGGTGGGGGAACTCTCCAAGCTGACCCTGTCCATGGCGGGCGCCGTCGAGGAGCAGGCGGTCTCGACCCATGAGATGGCGGGCAATATCGGCGGCGTGTCCGAGGCCGCCAGTGCCACCGGTCAGTTCGCCCAGGCGGTCCAGGGCATCGCCGAGAGCCTCGCCGGCCATTCGGCCGGGCTTTCGGAGAGCGTGACCCGGTTCATGAAGACGGCCTGATCGGGCATGGGCCGCCCGCGATCCGCGGCACCGCACTGACAGAGCCGTTCAGGCGGGCGCCGCGTACCGCGTCCGCTGTGTGCGCGGATCGCGCGCGGTCACGGCGAGGCGACCGGCCTCCTCCAGGCCGGAGACGGCCCGCAGCACCAGGGCGTGTTCCACACCGAAGGTGCGGGCGAAGGCGCGGCTGTCGCCGGGCAGGCCCAGCTCAAGGGCCGCCAGGAGGCCGGCCGCCAACGGGTCGAGGGCGGGATCGGCAGCCGTGATCCGGTCGAGGGCGGCGACGAACGCCGCCTCGTCGGGCGCCCCACTCACGCCGCCGCGCGCGCCTGCAGCGTCACTAGCACCGACTTGGAGGTCGGCGTGTCGCTCTTCTCACCGAAGGTCGAGAGCGGCACCAGGACGTTGAGTTCCGGGTAGTAGCCCGCGAGCGAACCCCGCGGCATGTCGAAGGGTACCAAGCGGAAGTCCTCGGCCCGCCGAGGGGTGCCGTCCGCGTGGAGGCCGACGATGTCGACGCGCTCCCCGAGCCGGTCGCGGATCTCCGCGAGGTCGTCCGGATGGGCGAAGACCACCCGGCGCTCGCCGTACACACCCCGGTAGCGGTCATCCAGGCCGTAGATCGTCGTGTTGTACTGATCGTGGCTCCGGAAGGTCTGGAGCACGAACGTGTCCGGCGCCTTCTGCGCGGCCTGGTGTTCGGTCTCGGCCGGCAGCGCCTCCGCCGAGAAATTGGCGCGGCCCGTTCCGGTCTCGAACACACGCTCGGCGGCGAGGTTGCGCAGCATGAAGCCACGCGGCTTGCGCACCCGGGTGTTGTAGCCGGTGAAGCCCGGGATCGTGGCGGCGATCGCCTCGCGGATCCGGTCGTAATCGGCGGCGAAGCCGGCCCAGTCGATGGCGGCCGAGCCGACCGTCGCCTGCGCCATCCCGGCGATGATGGCGATCTCGGAGCGCAGCTCTGCCGAGGCCGGCTTGTTGATGCCGCCCGACCCGTGGACCATGCTCATCGAGTCCTCGACGGTCACGATCTGGACCTTGCCCTCGGCGTTCCGGTCGATCTCGGTGCGGCCCAGGCAGGGCAGCAGGTAGCCGACCGCGCCGGGCACCAGGTGGGCGTGGTTGAGCTTCGTGGCGATGTGCACGGTGAGCCGGCACGAGGCCAGCGCCCGCGCGACGACCGGCGTGTCGGGCGTCGCGCGCAGGAAGTTGCCTCCGAGCCCGATGAAGGCCTTGGACGTGCCGTCGCGCATGGCGCGGATCGCCGCGAGCACGTTGTGGCCGTGCCGGCGCGGCATGGCGAGGCCGAAATGCTGCTCCAGGGCATCCAGGAAGGCGGCGGCGGGGCGCTCGTTGATGCCGACCGTGCGATCGCCCTGCACGTTGGAATGGCCGCGGACCGGGCAAAGGCCCGCGCCGGGCCGACCGATATGGCCCCGCAGGAACAGGAGGTTGGCGATCTCCCGGATCGTCGCCACGGAGTGGCGGTGCTGGGTTACGCCCATGGCCCAGGTGGCGATGACGCGCTGCGCCCCGAGATAGACGTCCGCCATGGCGGCGATTTCGTCCATCGTGAGGCCGGACTGGTCGAGGATCGCCTCCCAGGAGGTCGCCTCGACGGCCGTCCGGTAGGCCTCGAGCCCGTCGGTATGGTGCTCCAGGAAGGCGCGGTCGAGGAGCGAGGGGCGGCCGGCCGCCAACGCCTCGGCGTCGCGAGCGAACACGATCTTGGCGATGCCGCGGAAGGCCGCCATGTCGCCGCCGGAGCGCGGCTGGAGGTAATGACTCGCGATGGGGCGGCTCGCCCCGCGCAGCATCTCGACGGTGTTCTGCGGGTCGGCGAACCGCTCCAGGCCGCGCTCGCGCACAGGGTTCAGCACGACGACCTGCGTCCCGCGCTCGGCCGCCCGACGCAGGTCGCCGAGCATGCGCGGATGGTTGGTCCCGGGATTCTGGCCGACGCAGAAGATCGCGTCCGCCTTCTCGAAATCCTCCAGCAGGACCGTGCCCTTGCCGATGCCGATCGCGTCGATCAGCGCGACGCCGCTGGCCTCGTGGCACATGTTCGAGCAGTCGGGGAAATTGTTGGTCCCGTAGGCCCGCGCGAAGAGCTGGTAGATATAGGCCGCCTCGTTCGAGGCGCGGCCCGAGGTGTAGAACTCCGCCTGATCCGGATGGTCGAGGCCGCGGAGCGTCGCGCCGATCTCCGCGAAGGCCACGTCCCAGCTCACCGGCAGGTAGCGGTCGCTCGCTGCGTCGTAGCGCATCGGATGCGTGAGGCGGCCCTGCCCCTCGAGGGCGTAGTCGCTCCAGCCCCGCAGCTCGGTCAGCGTGTGCTTGGCGAAGAAGGACGGCTTCGTGCGCTTGTCGGTGGCCTCCCAGGAGACTGCCTTCACGCCGTTTTCGCAGAACTCGAAGGACGAGCCGTGCTCCGGGTCGCCCCAGGCGCAGCCGGGGCAGTCGAACCCGTCGGGCTGGTTGGCCTTCAGCAGCGCGCGGGCGCCGGTGAGGGGCGCGCGGCTGCCGAGCAGGTGCTTGCCGCAGCTCTTCAGAGCGCCCCAGCCGCCGGCGGCGGATGAGCGCTTGGAAGACCCTTCAGACTGGGCCATGAACCGTCCTGGAATTGGTGGCGCGAAGGCTCTCGCAACCGCGAGATAAGCGTCTCCGCAGCACCCTCACAATGGCGTGTCCGCGCAGGCCCCTCATGCACGGGACACAGGCTAACCTCCCGCTCCGTAAAGCCTTTCCAAACCGTCAAGGCGCGGATCGGCGGCCTGGGCGCCGGCTTCGCCGACGGAGYGCCGCGCTCGCGGCGTTCGCGTGCGGCGAAGCGACCTCAGGCGCCGCCGGAGGGAGGGACGCGGCGCGGCGCGGCTCGATGGCTCCGCCTCGCTCGCATTCACCAAGGCGCCGAGGCGGTCGTCCTGATGTCGGGTCAGTCCCCGCGGGCGAGATCGGCGGCGCCACGTCCGACGGCCTGCCGGAGCGACGCGATCCCATCCCGCTTCATGCGCTCCAGGAGTCCCGCCTTGATGCGCCCGACCAGCCCCGGGCCTTCGTAGACGAGGGCCGAGTAGAGTTGCACCAAGCTCGCCCCGGCTAGGATCTTGGTCCAGGCGGCCTCCGCCGAATCGACGCCGCCCACGCCGATTAGCGGCAGGTCGTCCCCGACGCGCAGGCGGGTCTGGGCCAGCATCCGGGTCGCCGGACCGAAGAGGGGGCGACCGGAGAGGCCGCCTGTTTCCCTGGCGAGCCCACGTTCGCGGAGGCTCGCCGGCCGTGCCACCGTGGTGTTGGACACGACCAGGGCCTGGACACCGCGCCGCCGGGCGGTGTCGCAGACCGCGTCGAGGGCATCGAGCGCCATGTCGGGGGCGATCTTCAGGAGGATCGCCGCCTTGGCGCCGGCCGCGTCGCGGGCCTCGATCGTCCGGGCGAGCAGCTCGTCGAGGAAGGCCTCGCCCTGGAGGTCGCGCAGGCCCGGCGTGTTGGGCGAGGATACGTTGACGGTGACGAAGTCCACCAGGGGCGCGAGCGCGGCCGTGCAGGCGGCGTAGTCGGCGAGGCGGTCGGTCGAGTCCTTGTTGGCGCCGATATTGACGCCGACGAGGCCCGGACGCCCCCTCCGGGCGCGCAGCCGGTCGGCCACCACCTCCAGCCCCTCGCTGTTGAGCCCGAAGCGGTTGATCACCGCCCGGTCGGCGGCGAGGCGGAACACCCGGGGCCGGGGATTGCCGGGCTGCGGCCGCGGAACGACCCCGCCGACCTCGACGAAGCCGAAGCCGAGACCGAGCAGCGCGTCCGGCACCCGCGCGCCCTTGTCGAAGCCGGCCGCGAGACCGACCGGGTTCGGGAAGCGGCGGCCGAGGAGGTCGACGGCGAGCCGCGGATCATCTGCCGGGGGAGCTGCCGGAGGCAGGAGGGCGAGGGCGTGCAGCGTCAGGTCGTGCGCGCGCTCCGCGTCCAGGCGGTGCAGCAGGGGCCGTACCAGGGGGAAGGCGGCTTCGATCATGCGGGCAGGATCCCGACCGGGAAGGCATGCTGTCCATCCGCCCCAAGCGGCATTTCGTCCACCGAGACCACCGCGGCGAGGGGGAGCGGTCCGTAGAGATGCGGGAACAGCGCGCCGCCCCGGGAGGGCTCGTAGCGCAGACTTTCCCCGAGGGCATCGGCCGCGACGGCGACGAGGAGCAGGTCGCCCTGTCCCGCGAAATGACGGGCCGCCGTCTCGGCAACCTGGGCAGCCGTGGAGAAGTGGATGAAGCCGTCCTGCCGGTCGATCGGCGCGCCGCTGAATGCGCCGGCGGTCTCGGCCTCGCGCCACAGGGCGCGCGGGCAGATCTTGTAGATGAGCGGCATCGAAGCTCCTCGGAACCGACGCGTCGATAGAGGGGCCGCGTGCCCGCGGCAACACCGATACGCCCCGAGGATTCGAGGAGCGATTGCATTCTGCCGCCCGTAGTTCTACTTTCCTACGAGTAGGCTGACCGTCATAGAGCCGTGTCCGGAGCGGGAGACCGTGTCCGGACTGCGCATCGTCAAGTATCGCCGCGCGTACCCGGCGGGTGTCGACCGCACCCGGCGGCAAGACCGTCTGCATGCCTCCGAGGCAGCCGGATTCCGGCTGGTGAGACGGGGGCGCCTCCCCGCTCTGGGTGAGCTTCCGAGCCCGCTATGCTGTCGCACGAGCAGATCTGGAACGCCATCGACCGGCTCGCCGAACGGCACGGCTACTCGGCCTCCGGACTCGCCCGCAGGGCCGGCCTGGATGCGACCAGCTTCAACCGCTCGAAGCGCGTCGGCGCCGACGGTCGCAAGCGCTGGCCCTCTACGGAATCGGTGTCGAAGGTCCTGGCCGCGACCGGATCGAGCCTCGACGAGTTCCTGCGCCTGATCGAGGCCCGGGAGATCCCGGCCCGGACCATGGTCCCGCTGATCGGTCTCACCCAGGCCGGGGCCGGCCGCCTGTTCACCGACGAGGGTATGCCCACCGGCGGCGCCGGCTGGGAGGAAATCGAGTTCCCCGACCTCGGCGAGGAGCGGGCCTTCGCGCTGGAGATCCAGGGCGATTCCATGCTGCCGTTGTTCCGGGACGGGGACGTCCTGATCGTGTCGCCGACGGCGAGCGTGCGCAAGGGCGACCGTGTCGTGGTTCGCCTGCACGGCGGCGAGGTCCTGGCCAAGGAATTGAAGCGGCGTACGGCCCGGACCGTCGAGCTGGCCTCGCTGAACCCGGAGCACGAAGACCGGATCCTGAATCTCGGTGAGGTCGCCTGGATGGCCCGGGTCATGTGGGTGCGCCAGTAAGCCCGCGGACGAACTGGCCGGCTCGCTTGGCCCCCTCGCTTGGCCGTGACGCGGTTCGTCGCTATCGCTCATCCGTCGCGGACCTTCCGCATCCGCTGAGTGCGAAAGCAGCATGGAGCAGCCCGGGACGGATCACAGCGCGGCCGAGGGCGGATCGCTCTCAGACGAGGCCCGCACGCTCCTCGACGCGCTGCCGACGCCGAGCCTCGTGCTCGACGCGCAGGGCCGCATCCTCCACGCCAATCCCGCCCTGGCACATCTCACCGGCTTCCCGGCGGAGGCACTCGTCGCGCGGGGCTTCGACCTGATCGTGGCGCCGCGCGCGACACCGCTCGATCCAACCCGGTCCGAAGGCCAAGATTTCCTGGCGGCGCGCGCCGACGGAACCAGCTTCTGGGGTGAACTGACGACGGCCCCCTTGCCCAACACCCAGTGCCGGATCGGCCAGATCCTGGATGTCACGCCGCGCCGCGAGGCCGAAGGCGCCCTGGCCCTGTCCCGCCAGCGCGAAGCGCTGGGGCTCCTGACCAACAGCGTGGCGCACGAGTTCAACAATTTCCTGCAGATCCTGATCGGCTACATCGACGGCCTGAAACGCCGCCTCGGCGACCGCCAGGAACCGTTCATCCAGCGGGCGATCGCGCGCTCGGCCGACGCCACCGAGCGGGCGGCGATCCTGACCCGGCACCTGTTGGCCTATTCCCGTCGCATCGCCCCCGACGTCCGGGCGGTCGACCTCGACGCGATCGTGGCGGATGTCGCCGCCCGCCTCGCCCCCGATCTGCCGGCGGGGATCCGGCTCACCGTCGCGGCCACGCCGGGCCTGCCCCGGGCGATCAGCAACCCGACCCAGATCGAATTCGCCCTGCGGCATCTCGTCGCCAATGCCTGCGAGGCCATGCCCTCGGGGGGGACCCTGACGCTGGCGACCTTCCGGATCGATCCCGGCGACCGCTCCCTGCAGCAGCCGAGCCAGGGCAGCGTCGGGATCGCCATCGGGGATACCGGGCAGGGCATGTCGCCGGAGATGCTCGCCCGGGCACTGGCGCCGTTCCAGACCAGCCACGAGGCCGGGCGCGGCGCAGGCCTCGCCATCGTGCATGGGCTGATGAAGCGCCAGAACGGCACCATCACCATCGACAGCCAGATCGGAACGGGGACCCAGGTGCGCCTCTCGTTCCCGGCGGCGCCGGAGCGCACGCTGCACTGAGCGGTAGAAAACGAGATTCCACGGTTGGTGGGCAGGACTAAAACCCGAGCCCGGCCGTTCCCATATCGTCACTGGCGCAATGCGCCCTCCGGTTCTCGTCCTCAGAGGCGTGTACATGTTTACTGAGTTTTCGCGTCGCCGGCGCGTGGCTGCCCTCCTGGCGCTGGCCGCGGCGCTGACCGTCGCGGCACCCGTCGCCGAAGCCCGTCCGGGCGGTGGTGGATCCTTCGGATCCCGCGGATCGCGCACCTACACGGCGCCGTCCGCGACGCCGACGGCCCCGGGCGGCGGCATGTCGATGCAGCGCTCGCAGACCGCGCCATCCCCCGGCATGGGCAGCCCCGGCATGCAGGCTCCGGCCGCGCCGGGCCGGCGCTTCGGCGGCGGCTTCTTTGCGGGCCTCCTGGGGGCAGGCCTGATCGGCGCGCTCCTCGGCGGCGGGTTCTTCGGGGGCCTCGGCGGTCTCGCGTCGATGATCGGCCTGCTGTTCCAGGTCGGGCTGGTCGTCCTCGTGGTGATGCTCGCGCTGCGGTTCTTCCGCCGCCGGAACGAGCCGGCTGGTGCCGGCGCCCCCTACGCCCGCTCGAACCTCGACGGGCCGCAGGGTCCGGGCGGCCCGATGGGCGGGGCTCCCGCCGGTCCTGCGGGCGGGACGTTCCGCGGCGGCCAGCGGCCCCCGCAGGCACGCCCGGTGCAGATCGGCCCGGCCGACTATCAGGCCTTCGAGCGTCTGCTCGGGGACATCCAGGACGCCTATTCCCACGAGGATCGGGTGACGCTGGGCAACCTGTCGACGCCCGAGATGGTCGCGTATTTCGACGAGGAGCTGCGCAACAACGCGGCCCGCGGGGTGGTGAACAAGATCTCCGACGTGAAGCTGCTTCAGGGCGACCTCGCGGAATCCTGGGGTGAGGATCGCACCGACTACGCCACCGTGGCGATGCGCTATGCCCTCAAGGACGTGATGGTCGAACGGGCCGGCGGCCGCGTCGTCTCCACGGATTCGTCCGAGGCGACCGAGCTCTGGACCTTCCTGCGGCAGCCCGGCCGCGGCTGGGTGCTGTCGGCGATCCAGCAGACGCGCTGACCGCCACCGCGTCCCGGCCTCCGCGCCGGGGCTTCCGAGACATCCTTCAGGCCGGCGCCGTCACAGCGGCGCCGGCTTTTCTGTGTGCGTCCCACAGGTTGGCGAGGGCGACGAAGCCCGCCACCGAGATCTCCTCCGCCCGCGCCGTCTCGGTCAGGCCCGCTTCGGCCAAGAGCGCCCCTGCATCCTGCGTCAGCACCTTGAGGCTCTGGCGCAGCATCTTGCGCCGCTGGCCGAACGCCGCCCGGGTGACGGCCTCCAGGGCACCAGCGCGGCAGGGCAGGGGCTTTGCCCGCGGCACCAGCCGGACCACGCTGGACGTCACCTTCGGCGGCGGGACGAAGGCCGAGGGGCTGACATCGAACAGAATCTCGGCCTCGCTGCGCCAGCCGCAGAGCACGCCGAGCCGGCCGTAATCGGCCCGCGTCTCCGGCCCGGCGACGATGCGATCGGCGACCTCGCGCTGGAACATCAGCACGGCCTGATCCCACCAGGGCGGCCAGGCCTCGCCGCCGAGCCAGCCGGTGAGCAGCGCCGTGCCGACATTGTAGGGCAGGTTGGCGACGATCCGCGCCTGCCCGGCGCCCACGAGTGGCCGCGGGTCGAAGGCGAGGGCATCGGCGTCGATGACCTCGAGGCGACCGGGATAGTGGGCGGCGATCTCGGCAAGGGCCGGCAGGGCGCGCGGGTCGCGCTCGATCGCCACGACGCGCGCCGCCCCCTCGGCCAGCAGCGCGCGGGTCAGGCCGCCCGGCCCGGGGCCGACCTCCACCACGGTCACGCCCGCCAGCGGTCCCGCCGCGCGGGCGATCCGGCCGGTGAGGTTGAGGTCGTACAGGAAGTTCTGGCCGAGGGCCTTCCTGGGCTCGAGGCCATGCCGGGCGACCACATCGCGCAGCGGCGGGAGCCCGTCGCCGGCACTCATGATGCGTGCGTCACAATTCGTCCTCGGGATCGAAATGTTGTGCGCCCACGGGCCGGGGCCGTCCGGCATACACGCTGAACGGAATGATCGCGGCCCCGTCCGCCGCGCCGGTCCGCGCCGCCTCGTGGGCGGCCAGCCGGTCGGCGAGGCGCAGGGCCGCCATGAGGCTGTCGGGCCGCGCGATGCCCTTGCCGGCGATGTCGAAGGCGGTGCCGTGGTCCGGCGAGGTCCGCACGAACGGCAAACCCAGGGTGACGTTGACGCCGTCGTCGAACGCGATGGTCTTGATCGGAATCAGGGCCTGATCGTGCGTGGGCGCCAAGGCGACGTCGTAGGTGGCGCGCGCGCGAGCATGGAACAGGGTATCGGCCGGCAGCGGCCCGCGAATATCGATGCCCTGCGCCCTGAGCCGCGCCACCGCGGGCGCGAGGACGTCCCGGTCCTCGTGGCCGATAGTCCCCGCCTCGCCCGCATGCGGGTTCAGGCCGGCCAGCACGAGGCGCGGCTCGGGGAGGCCGAACCGGTCCCGCAGGTCCCGGGCGACGATGAGAGCGGTCTCCTCGACGAGGTCCTGCGTCAGGAGACCGGGCACGTCCTTGAGCGGAACGTGGATCGTCACCGGCACCACCGAGAGGCCGGCGCTCCAGATCATCATGACGGGCCGGGGCGGCGTCCGGCCGGGCGGCGCCGAGAGGGCGGCCAGGAACTCGGTGTGGCCGGGATGCGCGAAACCCGCCCGGGTCAGCACGAACTTGGCGATCGGGTTGGTGACCACCGCCCGCGCGCGCCCGGCCTTCACGAACGCCACCGCCGCCGTGATCGACTCGATGATCGCGCCGGCATTGACGGAATCCGGGACACCGGGCTCGGCCGCGACGCGGGCGCCGCTGGGCAGCGGCACCACCGGGAGGGCGCGCGGGAAAACCTCGGCGGCGGTCTCGGGATCGACCTCCGCCACCGGGACGGCGCGGCCGAGGCGATGGGCGAGGCGCTCGATGAAGTCGGGATCCGCCACCAGGAAGAACGGCGGCAGCGGATCGGCGCCGCCCCGCCCGAGCCAGGCGCTGAGCGCCAGCTCCGGACCGATCCCGGCAGGGTCTCCGAGGGTGAGGGCGAGGGGCGGCATGGGGGGTCTATAGCGCCCGCGCGGGTCAGGCGCATCCCCGGTGGGGGGCGTTCGGAACGGCGATCGTGGAGTCCGCCGCCCGCTCGCCGGATCGACGGCGCCGCGCCGGAAGGCCGTCAGCGCACCGAGGCGATGCCGTCCGCCGTGATCGCGGTGCCGACGTTCTGGCGCAGGTCCGCCTCGCCCAGGGTCTTCAACTCGACGCGGAGCAGCACGGTCTGGTTGCGCTCGCGCACGCCGGTGGCGGTGGCGATCGGCGAGTTGATGTAGTTCAGCGAGACCGTCGTGCACTCGTCCTGGTAGCCGCCACCGAAGCTCGCACCCGACAGGTAGAAGCGTCCTGGGTTCTGGTAGACCGGTACCGTCCCGATCGGGTTGGCCAGGTACGAGGTTAGCGCGTCCTGATAGGTGTTGCGGACGTCGAGGTAGTGCGTGAGGTCGACGAGCAGCGAGCCCGAGATGAACCAGTTCGGCGTGATGTTGTAGGTCGCTGTGGCGGTGATGCCCTCGCGGTAGTGGCTGTAGCCGAGCAGCGGCTGCGCCTCATAGTAGGAGTAGAACGCCGACACGCTCAGGGGCAGGAACGGCGCGAACCGCGCCGTCGCTCCGGTCTCGAACCGCGACACGTGGAAGTCGGACTGGTTGAACCGGGCTCGGCTGATGAACGTGATATTCTGGTTCGGCGAGACCTGGAACCGTCCCACGAAGTCCGACCGCTGCGTCTCGAGCCCGGAATCGAGGCCGACATTGGCGATGTCGCCGCGGCGGAACGAGTTGACGCCGGCGAGTTGGATGGACTCGCCGAACAGCACGTTGGCGTACCAGCCCGACGGGGTCACGACCGAGTACTGGCCGCCGAGATTGGTGCGCACGCCACCCTCGACCCGGTCGTAGCCGGAGAATTTGTCCCACTCGAACAGGGAGGTGTCGTCGAACACGAGGCTCTGCGCGTCCTCGTTGGGCAGGCGGCCGATCCGCGTCTCCGAGGGGCGGGCGATGATCTGGCCGATCGGTTCCAGGGTGTGGACGCCGAGCGCGCCGAAGTTGGCGACGAACGGGTACCGATAGTCGAGGCCGATCGCCGGCATCACCCGGCCGGCGAAGCCCTGGTCGACATGGGCGACCTGGGGGACGAGGTCGTTCTGGTAGCCTGAGAAGCTCGTGCTGTTGAAGAACGCGTCGGTGCGCAGATACGCGAAGGGGGTGAACTTCTGGCCCATGTCGTCGATGAAGCTGCGCCGCCAGGACAGCTCCGCGGAGGCGCGGGTGTTGTTTCCGGCGAGCCCCTGGATCGCGCAGGTGCCGCGCTGGAACACCGTGCAGGTCTGGTAGAGCGGGAAGCTGACGCCGTTGACGCTCGGCGAGAACAGGTAGCTTGCGGTGCGCGGCAGCCCCTGGAACTGCGTGGTCTCCCGGTTCAGGCTGGTGATATTGGCCTGGAAGCGTACCTCGCCGCCGATCTCGGACGGACCGTTGACGCGCTTGTCGTAGTCGATGACCGGCGCGACGATCGGCTGCTGCTTCTGCCAGTCGAAGCTCGACAGTCCCTTGAAGTAGTAGCCCCGCGCCTCGAACCACGACCGGTCGCCCTGGCCGATCAGGTAGGCGGTCGAGGTCGCCTCCCGGAAATAGTCCGTGGTGATGTTCTGATTGCGGATCCGGTAATTGTCGAGGAACCACTTGTCGGTGACGCCGACGAGGTCCCAGCCCGTCCGCCAGCGGGGGTTGATGTAGAACCGGCCCTGGGACTCCACCGAGCCGCGGAAGTCGCGCTCGCCGGCACCCAGCGGGCTCGGCAGGAAGGCCGAGGGCGTCGTCTGCGAGATGCCCGACAGGCGGATGTTGTAGAAGCCGTTGTCGATCCGCTGCCGGAACTCGCCCTGCGCCAGCAGCCCCTGACGGCTGAGCAGGGTCGGCGTCAGTGTCAGGTCGTAATTCGGCGCGAGATTGATGAAGTACGGAAGCGACACGCCGTTGCCGAGTGCGGTCGTCGTGACGAAGCGCGGCGTCAGGAAGCCGGTCTTGCGCTTCACCGTCGGGTCCGGCGCCTCGAAATACGGCAGGTAGGCCACCGGGATGCCGGCGATCTCCAGCGTCGACGCGTCGAAATAGACCGTGTGGGTCTCGTTGTCGTGGATGATCTTCTTCGCCTTGATCTGCCAGAGCGGCGGCGTCTCGGGGTTGTCCTTGCACGGCTCGCAGGCGGTGTAGCTGCCGGATTCGAAGCTCGTCTGCTCGCCGTTCAGCCGCTCCGCGCGGGGGGCCGAGAAGCGGGTGCGGACGGTCTCAAACTTGCGCTGCACCGTCTGCTGGCCGCGGAAGGCGTCGACGAAGCCGGTCTTGAAGTCGTCGGTGAGCTCCATCCGCGCGCCGGTCACGACGCCGCCATCGGCCTCGGTCAGGCGGACATTGCCCTCGGCGAAGACCCGGCCGCTGTTCCGGTCGTAGCGGACGCGGTCGGCCTGCAGGGTCCGCGGACCGTAATGCAGCTCGGCATTGCCCCGTGCGGTCACGGTGCCGTGATCGTTGTCGTAGATCAGCTCGTCGGCCTCGACGAGGAGCTTGTCGCCGGGCTTGCCGGCCGTCACGGCGGGCAGCCCCTGCGCGTGCGCGGACAGGCCCCCCGCCAGCGGCGCGGCGAGCGCCAGCACGGCCAGGAAACCTACCTTCCGCAGGATGTCGGCGACCTTACGCAACGCGCGTCCCAACCCCTGTGACGTCTGCCGTCACCAACCTCAACACCCGTCCCCCGTCCCGCGCAGGATCGCGGAAGTCAGCCGTCTTCCTGGTACAGAAGCGTGAGCGTACCGAGAAGACTGCCTACCACGGCCGGGAACCAGGCCGCCACCGGTGCGGCGACGAGTCCGGACGCGCCGAGCCCCTCCATGACCTGTCGGATCACGTAGAGGGCGAAGCCGGCCGCGACGCCTCCGAGGACGAGTTTGCCGACCCCACCAAAGCGGAAGAACCGTAAGGAAACGGTTGCCGCCACGATCACCATGGCGACGAACAGGACCGGCCTCGCCCACAGGACATCGTACTGGAGACGGTACCGGGTGGCGTCCAAACCGGCCCGCTCGGTCCGCGCGATGGTTGTGGGAAGTTGCCAGAAAGGCACAGATTCCGGGGGGGTGAAGCGCTGCCGCACCTGCCCGGGATCGAGGTTCGAGGCGATCAGGTAGGTGTCGAACGACTCAGGCGGGGCGTCCGGTGTGAGAACGCGCACATCGGAGAGTTCCCAATAGCCGTCGTGGAGCGCGGCGCGGGCGGCGACCAGCTGCTCGGCGAACTTGCCGGCCGCGTCGAAGGTGAAGACCGAGACGCCCGCAAGGGTGGTGGTGCCCTCGATGGCGGTCTCGGCGCGCAGGATCGCCTCGCCGTCGAGGCCCTTCTGGCGGATCCAAAGGTCCTTGCCCGAGCCGGCCTTGGTGGATTTGGCGAAGATCTTCGCCTCGATCTCGGTGGAGCGCTGCTTCAGGAGGGCCGAGACCGGGTTGTAGACGCCGACCGCCAGCGCCCCGAGGGCCAGCGCCACGAAGAAGCCGGGCTGGAGGAACTGCCAGGCCGAGATTCCCGCCGCGCGGGCGACCACCAGTTCCAGCTTGCGCGACAGCTGCAGCAGGGCCGCCATGGAGCCGAACAGGACCGCGAACGGCAGGACGCCCTCGGCCACCGCCGGGGTGCGGTAGAGGGAGAGCTGCGCCATCAGCCCCGTGGAGGCGCCCTGGGCCTCCCCGGCGCGGCGCAGCAGCTCGACGAAGTCGAGGGTGTAGACCAGGGCGAACACGGTGACGAACACGCCGAGCACCGTGCGCAGGAACCGGGCGGCGAAGTACCGCCCGAGGGTGGGGCCGATCAGCATCATCGGGTCAGGCCGCCGGTGCGAGGCGCGGGCCGCGGACCAGAGCCCGCAGCCGGCGGGCGAGGGCGGCGTTGAACGCACGAACGCCCGGCCCGAAGAAGATCAGCAGGCTCGACAGCACGATCGCCAGCAGCGGCACGCCGTAGACCGCCGCGACCGCCGCCGGGCTGCGCGCGGCGGCGCTCACCGCCGCGAATCCGCCGATGCGCAGGGCCACGACGGCGACGATCGCGCCGGCGACCGCGAGCCCACGTCCCTGGCGCGTGGTGCGCGGGTCGCCGAGCGCCGCGAAGGCGATGAAGACCAGCGCCAGCGGGTACAGGCAGGTGGAGAGCCGGTCGTGCAGCTCGGCCCTGAAGCGGCCCTTCTGGAGCTTGTAGTAGCCCTCGGTCTGGTCCGGGAACAGGAGCTGCGCCGTGGAGCGCTCGCGGGGCTTGTAGATCGTGTCCGAATCCGGGGGCGCGAAGGCCGCGAGGTCGATCGTGTAGCGCTCGAAGGTCAGGATCGAGGAATCGCGCGAGTCCTTCTGCTGCTGGTGGACGCTGCCGTTCTCCAGGATCAGGTAGCTCTGCCCGTCGACCTCGACCGCGTTGCCGCGCTCGGCGAGGTAGACCTTGGTCTTGCCGGCCTCCCGGCGGTCCTGGATGAACAGGCCCTTCAGGGTGCCCCCCGGCCCGCGCTCGCGGAAGTGGAAGGTGATCCCGTTGTCGAGCTGGGTGAACTGCCCCTCCTTGACGACGTTCGCGATGAAGTCGCCGCGGACCCGGGTGATGACGTCGCGCAACTCCTGGAAGCTCGCGGGCATCACGACAACGACGAGGAACCCGGTCAGGAAGCTGACGATCAGCGCCAGCGTCAGGAAGGGGCGCAGCAGCGAGCGCGGCGGCATCCCGGCCGCCGACATGACGATCAGCTCGGAATCGCCGTTCAGCTTGTTGAGGGCGTAGATCGTGCCGATGAACAGCGCGACAGGGGCGATCACCACCACGAGCGTCGGCAGCGACAGGCCGGTGACGAACAGGAAGACCAGCAGCGTCTGGCCCTTGGCGGTCACGAGATCGAGCTCCCGCAGGGCCTGCGTCAACCAGATCGTGCCGGTCAGCCCGATCAGGCAGGCAAGGGTCGCGCCCAGGGCGATCCGAAAGATGTAGCGTTCGATCTGCCTCATCGGCCCGGCAGTCCCGCTCGTCCTCGCGCGCCCTCGGGGCGGCAGGGACCCGACAAAAGGGGCGATTCCAGGGCTTTCGCGCCGCGTTGCGTTCTCCGCATCAGCGGCTACACAGGGCGGATGGCCGGCACGGCGACGTGCGGGTGCGTAGTACGGCTCCGGGATAACGGGCAGGGCGACGGGTATGGCGGACGGTATCGAGATCGGTTTCGGTCCCCTGGAGCAGGGCGGCCAGGGTCCTGGCGGATCCGGCGATCTCGTGGTCTTTGTCGGCGACGACCTCGCCCTCGGATCGGCGGCCCGGGATGCCCTGGGCGCCGCGGGCGCGGATCTCGTGGCCCGCGCTGCGGCCTCGGAGAAGTTCAAGGGCCGCTCCCTCAGCGCCCTGACCCTCCCGGCTCCCGCGGGGGTCAGTGCCGATCGCTTGGTTGTGGTGGGCCTCGGCTCCGACAAGGACCGCGCCAAGACCGACTGGCCGGCGCTCGGCGGGTTCACTGCCGGCAAGGTGGCGGGGCGGACCGCCCGGGTCCTGCTCGACTGGCCCGGCGCGACCGTCACGGCGGCGCAGGCCGGCGAATTCGCCCTCGGGGCGCGCCTGCGCACCTACACGTTCGACCGCTACAAGACCAAGAAGAAGCCCGACGCCGACGACAAGTCCGGCACCGCCCTGACCCTGCTGCTCGCCGATCACGGCGCGGCGACCCGCGCGGGCGAGGGTGCCCGGAGCCTGTCCGAGGGCGTGATCCTGGCCCGCGACCTCGTGAACGAGCCGCCGAACGTGCTCTTCCCGGCGGAATTCGCCCGCCGCGCCTCGGAACTCGCCAAGCTCGGCGTCGAGATCGAGGTGCTGGAGCCGGCCCGGATGCGGGACCTCGGCATGGGCGCGCTGCTCGCGGTGGCGCAGGGCTCGGCCCGCGAGCCGCGGATCGTGATCATGCGCTGGAACGGCGGCCCCGCGGCCGAGGCGCCCGTGGCCTTCATCGGCAAGGGCGTCGTGTTCGATTCCGGCGGCGTCTCGATCAAGCCCGGCGGCGGCATGGAGGACATGAAGGGCGACATGGGCGGCGCCGCCGCCGTGGTCGGCGCGCTCCACGCCCTGGCGTCCCGCAAGGCCCGCTGCAACGTCGTCGGCGCCATCGGCATCGTGGAGAACATGCCGGACGGCAACGCCTACCGTCCTTCGGACATCCTGACCTCGATGTCCGGTCAGACGATCGAGGTGATCAACACCGACGCGGAGGGCCGGCTGGTCCTGGCGGACGTGATCACCCACGTCATCCGCAGCACGAAGCCCAAGGCGCTGGTCGATCTGGCGACGCTTACGGGCGCGATCATCGTCGCGCTCGGCCAGGACATCGCCGGGATGTTCTCGAACGACGACGCGCTGGCGGCCAACATCCACGCCGCCGGCGAGGCGACGGGGGAGAAGGTCTGGCGGATGCCGCTGATCCCGGCCTACGACAAGGCGATCGATTCGAAGTTCGCCGACATGAAGAATACCGGCGGCCGCCACGGCGGCGCGGCCACCGCGGCCTCCTTCATCAAGCGCTACGTCGAGGACGTTCCGTGGGCGCATCTCGACATCGCCGGCGTGGCGATGTCGTCGAATGCCAGCGAGATCAACCGCAGCTGGGGCGCCGGATGGGGCGTGCGCCTCCTCGACCGGCTGATCCACGACCATTACGAGGCCCGCTAGGATCGCGCCGACGGTCCGCCACGCGATGCCCGTCCCGGGGGACCGAAGCATGGCGGCCTACGCCGATTCTTCGCGCGATCCGGCGCGTCCCGGCGCTGCGGCACGGGGATCCGCCGGCGGCCTGCTGGCGGCGTCGAGCCCGATCCTCGCCATGCTGGCCGCCCTGGCGATCGTCGCGCTGACCGGAATGAGCCAGCGCGACGCCGTGCCGGAGGCCCTCGAGCCCTGGATCTTCGGCTACTTCATCGGCCGCTACCCGCTCTTCGCCTTCGCACTCGTCTACGGGCTCGGGCATCTCGCACGGGTGGCGGCGGGTTCTGGGCCTGCCTCCGTCCCGCGACGGGTGCTGTTCGGCCTCGCCGGGGCGGTGGCGCTCGCCGCGGCCGGGCTCTATCCGACCTTCGGCGGCCTCATCCTGCGCGGCGCCTTCGCCACCGGCGGCATGGCGTTCCTCACGCACCAGCCCCTGTGGCTCGCCTACGGCCTCGGGGCCGGCATCGCCGCCGCGCTGTTCGGCGGCATCCTCGGCCTGTTCGCGATCGCGGCGAACCGACCGCTGCGGCCGCGCCTGCGCCGGGTCGGGTTCGCGGCGCTGGCCTTCCTGGCGCTGTGGTTCGGCGCCGCCCTGATCGGCCTCGCAGGGGACCTGGGATTCGGCCCCTGGCCCCGCCGGGCTCTGCGCGCGGACGAGGCCGGGCTCGCAGCGCTCCTCCTGGTGGCCGCGGCCCTGCCGCACACGGCGCTGGCGACAGTGCGCCGGCATCGTCCGAAGCCCTGAAGCCCTCGCCTTGCGGGCCGGCGTCGCTTCCCGCAGAGTCTCCGGAGAGTCGGGCGTTGCGGGACTCGGCCCTAGAGAGCCGTGCCCGCGGGAGGCATCGCGATGCATGAGGCGAACGTGATCGCACACGGCGCTCGAGCCGCCACGGCCGGACCGGGGGTGGTGGGCGACGGAAGTTCGAACCGGCCGTGGCTGGCCTCGTACCCCGCCGGGGTTCCGGCGGAGATCGAGGTCGCCAGCCTGGGGACCCTGGTGGACCTGTTCGAGACCAGCATGGCCGCCTTCGGGGACCGGCCGGCCATGCTGTGCTTCGGTTCGACCCTGACCTACGCGACCCTCGGCCAGCAGGCGCGCGACCTCGCGGCTTGGCTGCAGGGACAGGGCCTGAAAAAGGGCGACCGCGTCGCGATCATGCTGCCGAACGTGCCGGCCTATGCGGTGGCGATCTTCGGCGTTCTGCTGGCGGGGGGAACGGTGGTCAACACCAACCCGCTCTACACGCCCCGGGAATGCGCGCAGCAGATCAACGATTCCGGCGCGCGGATCCTGATCGTCCTGGAGAACTTCGGCGCGACCGTCGCGGCGGCGCTGCCGGACGTCACCCTCGACCGGGTCGTCCTCGTCGGTCCCGGCGACGGGCTCGGCGTCAAGGGTCAGGTGATCAACCTCGCCAGCAAGCACGTCCGCAAGGCCGTCCCGCCGTTCCGGTTGCCGGACGGTCTGGCAACGCCCTTCGCCACGGTCCTGCGGCGGGGACGATCCATGAAACGGACCGCGATCCCGGTCGAACCGGAGGATCTCGCCTTCCTGCAATACACCGGCGGCACCACGGGCATCGCCAAGGCCGCGATGCTCAGCCACCGCAACATCATGGCGAATGTCGAGCAGTCGCAGGTCTGGTTCAACTCGAAGGATCCGAGCGTCCCGCGCTGCGTGGTCACGGCACTGCCGCTTTACCATATCTTCGCGCTCACCGCCTGCTTCTTCCAGTTCATGCGCAGCGGCGGATCATGCCTTCTGATCCCCAATCCGCGCGACTGCGACGGCATGGTGAAGACGCTGAGCCGCACCCGCTTCACCCACCTGATGGGCGTGAACACGCTGTTCAACGTACTCATCAACCATCCGAAGATCGGCACGGTGGACTTCGCGAACCTCGACTTCGTGGTCGGCGGCGGCACGGCCGTCCAGCGGGCGGTGGCCGAGCGCTGGCGGGCGCTCACCGGCAACACGATCATCGAAGGCTACGGCCTGTCCGAGACGTCCCCGGTGGTGTGCGTCAACCCGCTGGGGATGCGGGATTTCTCGGGGACCATCGGGTTTCCGCTGCCCTCGACCGAAGTCTCGATCCGCGACGTGTCCGGGCAGCCCGTCCCCGCGGGGCAGGCCGGCGAGATCTGCGTGCGTGGTCCGCAGGTCATGCGGGGCTACTGGAACCGGCCGGAGGAGACGGACCGCGCCATGACCCCGGACGGCTTCTTCCGTACGGGCGACGTCGCGGTGATGCAGGCGGACGGGCAGTTCAAGATCGTCGACCGGATGAAGGACATGATCCTCGTCTCCGGCTTCAACGTCTATCCGAACGAGGTCGAGGATGTCCTGGCCGCCCATCCCGGCGTGCTCGAATGCGCGGTGGTCGGCGCGCCCAGCGAAGAGACCGGCGAGATGGTGGTGGCCCATGTCGTCCTGAAGGATCCGACGGTCACGGCCGACGCCCTGCGGTCGCATGCGCGCACCCAGCTCACCGGCTACAAGGTGCCCCGCCGCGTGGTGGTCCACGACACGCTGCCCAAGACCAATGTCGGCAAGGTTCTGCGGCGGATGCTGCGCGACGACGTTCCCCCGCCCTGATCGTCGGGCGGCGGAACACGCTCCGTGCCTGCGTCGCGCCGCCGCTCTCCCGCCACGTAACCCTGGGCGCCGGTCGTCGAAAGGGGAGACTGCGGCGTTTGCGCCCCTGTCGCCCCCGAGCGATCTGTGGGTTGTCCGCGCAGGATATCCGAGGAGACGGCGATGTTGATCAAGCGCAGACGCGGTTGGGAAATTCCGGAGCATCTGGCGACGCCGGAGACCGTCTTCCTCAACCGCCGGTCCCTGATCGGCGGCGCGGCCGGGCTCGCGGCCGGCTCGCTCCTTGGCGGCCGTCAGGCCCTGGCGGCCGCGGGCGACCCGACGCTGTACCCGGCGCCGCAGAATCCCGCCTACACCCTCGACAGGCCCCTGACGCCGGAGCGCTTCAGCGCCGACTACAACAATTTCTACGAGTTCGGGACGTCGAAGACGGTCCTGCCGGCGGCGAACGCCCTCAAGACGCAGCCCTGGACGCTGAAGATCGACGGCCTCGTGGAAAAGCCGTTCGAGATCGGCGTCGACGACCTAATCCGGAAGGTCGGGCTGGAGGAGCGTCTGTACCGCCACCGCTGCGTCGAGGCGTGGTCGATGGCGGTGCCATGGACCGGCTTCCCGCTGGCGAAGCTCGTGGCGCTCGCCAAGCCCGCCTCCGGCGCGAAGTACATCCGCTTCGAGACCTTCATGGACAAGGCGATGGCGCCGGGCCAGCGGGCCTTCTTCTACCCCTGGCCCTATACCGAGGGCCTGACGCTCGCCGAGGCCGGCAACGACCTCGCCTTCGTGGTGACTGGGATCTACGGTAAGCCGCTGCCCAACCAGTTCGGCGCACCGATCCGCGTCGCGGTCCCGTGGAAGTACGGGTTCAAGTCGGCGAAGTCGCTGGTGAAGGTCTCGTTCACCGCCGAGCGGCCGAAGACCTTCTGGGAGGGGCTCCAGGCCTCCGAGTACGGCTTCTGGGCGAACGTGAACCCGGCCGTGCCGCATCCGCGCTGGAGCCAAGCGACGGAGCGCGTCCTCGGAACGGACCAGCGGGTGCCGACGCTGATCTACAACGGCTACGGCGAGCAGGTCGCGGGCCTGTACAAGGGCCTGGAGGGCGAGCGCCTCTTCGTCTGATCCCGCCACGCGCGATGCTGAGCGCCGGCGAAGCCGGCCTCAGTAAGTCCAGCGCTGAGCCTTCGAGACCAGGAAATCCCGGAACGCCTGGACCCGCGCGACCGAGCGCATCTCCTCGGCATAGACGAGATAGCTCTCCAGGCTCGGCATCTCGGTCTCGCGCAGCACCTGCACGAGCTGCTGGCCGCCATCCACGGCGTAGTCGGGCAGGATCCCGATCCCGGCCCCCGCCTCCATGGCGCGCTGCAGGGCGCCGATATTGTTCACCGTGAGGTGGACCTGGCGCCGGTCCCGGCCCTCGCGGCCGGCATCGGCCAGCCAATGGGCGGCAAGCAGGTAGGAGGGCTCGTTCCCGCCGAACGAGACGAGGCGATGGTCGTCGAGTTCCTCGATCGTCTTGGGCTCGCCGAAGCGCTTGACGTAATCCGGGCTCGCGAAGGCGTGGTAGTGCACGGTGAACAGCCGCCGCTGGATCAGGTCCGGCTGGGCCGGCCGCCGCATGCGGATCGCCACGTCGGCCTCACGCATGGCCAGATCGAGTTCCTCGTTGGTGAGGATCAGCTCGATGCGCACATCCGGATAGAGATCGAGGAATTCGCCCACCCGCTGTGACAGCCAGGACGTGCCGAGGCCCACCGTGGTGGTCACCTTCAGGTCGCCGGTCGGGCGCTCGGAGGTTTCGACGAGACGTGCCCGGGTGTTCTCCAGGCGCAGCTTCATGTCCCGAGCGGCGCGGAACAGCAGGTCACCCTGCTCGGTCAGGAGGAGGCCGCGGGCATGGCGGTGGAACAGCGGCGCCTTCAGCTCCCGCTCCAGGGCGCTGATCTGACGGCTCACTGCCGATTGGCTGAGCCCGATATCGTCCCCCGCCTTGGTGAAGCTCCCCGCCTCGGCGACGTTGAGGAAGATCCGGATCTTATCCCAGTCCAAGGCAAGAACCCCTACCAGCGCGGCCCCGCTCTCCGCGCCCGGGAGAAACCGGCACGTGATGCGGCGGGCAGATCACCGGGCAAGCTGCGCGGTCCCGGGGGCGGATGGCCGCCCGCAGCACCGCGCGGGCATGCAATCAGTGCATCCCGGCGCAGTCAGCACCCCTATGCACACGGCGCATGGTCCAGCGCAAGCAGAAGCAGCGGGAAGTTGTTGAAAGGGTCGCTCCGGTCTCCGTCCGCGGAGACCGGAACCGTGGTCATTCCGCTGCGGCGGCCTGAACCGGGCTCTCACCGATATCGAGGTTGGCGAGAAACTTCTCGGCCTCCAGCGCCGCCATGCATCCCATGCCGGCCGCGGTGATCGCCTGACGGTAGACGTCGTCCGTCACGTCGCCCGCTGCGAACACGCCCGGGATCTCCGTCTCGGTGGTGCCGGGCTTCACCGTCAGGTATCCGCCGTGGCGCATGGGCAGCTGCCCCTCGAAGATCGCGGTCGCCGGCTGGTGGCCGATCGCCACGAACACGCCGTCGGCCTTCACCTCGCTGATCTCGCCCGAGCGCGGATCCTTGAGCCGGACATGGGTGACGGCCGGCGCAGGCTTCTGCACGCCGCAGATCTCGGCGACCTCCCGGTGCCACAGCACCTCGACGTTCGGATGCTTGAACAGGCGCTCCTGCAGGATCCGCTCCGCCCGGAACGTGTCGCGACGATGGACCACCGTAACCTTGCTGGCGATGTTGGCGAGGTAGAGCGCCTCCTCGACCGCGGTGTTGCCGCCGCCGACCACGACCACCTCCTTGCCGCGGAAGAAGAACCCGTCGCAGGTGGCACAGGCCGAGACGCCACCGCCCTGGAAGGCCGCCTCGGAGGGCAGCCCCAGCCACTTGGCCTGGGCGCCCGTGGCGATGATCAGCGCGTCGCAGGAATAGGTCTCGCCGGAATCCGCCTCGAGGCGGAACGGCCGCTGCTTGAGATCGACCTTCGTGATGTATTCCGACACGATCCGGGTGCCGACATGCTGGGCCTGGAGGCGCATCTGCTCCATCAGCCAGGGACCCTGGATCGCCTCGGCGAAGCCCGGATAGTTCTCGACATCCGTGGTGATCATGAGCTGGCCGCCGGGCTGGAAGCCGGAGATCAGCAGCGGCTCGACCATGGCGCGGGCCGCGTAGATCGCCGCCGTGTAGCCGGCGGGTCCCGAGCCGACGATCACGAGCTTGGCGTGGGTGTGGGCCATCTGTCTCGGTCTCCTCAGGCCGGGCCGGCCGCGCGGCGCGCATCATAGGCGTCGGCGAGCGCCTGCGCGATCACCGGCGTTGCGTCGATCGGCTTGTACGTCAGATTCGCCAACTGACCGGTGAACGGTCGGAGCGCCCCTGCGATCGCCAGGCCGGCGAACATCCGCCGATGCCGGATATAGGTGCGGGGCAGGTCGAACAGCAGGACCGGCGCGCCGGTGGCCACGGCCTCGCTGACCATGTTGGCCGAATCGGAGGTCACCACGATCGCTTCGGCGAGTGCCAGCATGGCGACGTAGGGATTGTCGCCGCTGCCGTCCCAGAGGAAGCCGCCGGTCTCGGCGGCCAGCGCCTTCACGGCGTCCCGGAGCGGGTTCGGCGTCCGGCGCGAAATCGTCACCATCAGGCGGCAGCCTTGACCGGCCAGCCCGCGCAGATCCTCGACGAGGCGGATCATGTCGGTCTTGCGGTAGCTCAGGTGCCGGCTGTCGCCGCCGACGAGGACCGCGACCCGCGGGCCGTCGAGGCGCGCGAGGCGCGGGTCCGGTCGGGCGCGAGCCGCGGCCAGCCGCGCGGCGGTGACGAGGTGGGGCGCCGTCAGCGTGGTGAAGACGTTGGGGCCGCGCAGGTCGTCGTAATCGGGGACCCAGATGAAGTCGGCGCTGTCCGCGCCGGTGCGCGGGTCCTTCAGGAACGCCGTGAAGGTGCGTCCGCCGGTGGCGCGGCGGACGGCCCGGAGATAGGGCACGGACCGTCGTCCCGAGGCGATCAGGACATCCGGATAAGGACCCGACAGAGCGCCGGCACGACGGCGGGGTCCCTCGCGGGGGTCGATCGGTCCCCAGGGCGCCATCCAGCCGAACGGACCGGAGGCCGGTACCTGCCGTGTCTCGAAGGCGAGGCCCAGCGTCTCGGCGATCCCGACGCATTGGTTCTCGTCGCCGGCCTTGCCGTCTGTGACGATCCAGGCGCGGGCGCGGGAGAGTTCGGGCAGATGCTCGGACCGCACCTCCAAGGGGCCGAGCGGGGCGGGTCTCGCCTCCGGCGCGTCGATGCTTGCCATGCTCCTCGCTCAGGAAACCCGCTTCAATTCGCCCGCCCCGGTCTTCGGGTCGACCGACGCCGCGCGCCCGATCCCCCGTGTCCGCCGCCCGTCACGACGGCCGCGATACGGCCCATGTCCCTGCGGGAGACGATTGCCACGCGCATCCTCGGGGGGCAGTCGACAGCGGTACACCTTGAACAGACCGCTCGCTACGGCCTCGGCCGTCCTCGCGCTCCGCTTTACTCCCGCGGCAGGTCCCGGGCGAGCCACTGGGCATAGATGTCGGCGATGGCGGCGAGCCGCCGACCCTCGAATTGCGGATCGTACCAGGCGCCGCCGGAGCTCGACGGCGTCGCGGTCATCTGCGGGTGCCGTCCGAGCACCTGCCCCTTCGGTCCGACGAGCAGCGCCTCGCCCTCCAGATAGTCGGTCTGGAAGTTTCCGCCCAAGCCGGGCCGCGCGCCGCTTCCGACATAGGACCGCAGCGACAGGCCGCTCACCACCACGACGAGACGCGGCCCGGGACCGCCGATCCGATCGGCGAAGGTCTTCCGGAGGGCCTCGGTCAGGTCGGCCGCGAGCGCCTCCGCCTGGAGACCGCCGCCTTTGTCGAGCAGCGGCCGGACATCGACGCGGATGTCGGAGAACCGGGCGGTGGGCGGAAAACCGTCCGCCGCCGCGGCGGTGGCGACCATGCCGAGTGCGACGCCGGCGAGCCGGCTCCAGGAACGCGGGCGCATAGCGCTCAGCCGCCGAACTGGACGGCGACGACCTCGTAGGACTTGCCGCCGCCCGGCGTCGTGACCTCGACGGTATCGCCGACGCCCTTGCCGATCAGCGCGCGGGCGATCGGCGAGGTGATCGAGACGCGACCGGAGCGCACGTCGGCCTCCGGCTCGCCCACGATCTGGTAGGTCTTCTCCTCCTCCGTGTCCTCGTCGACGAGCTTCACGGTGGCGCCGAACTTGATCTTGTTGCCCGAGAGCTTGGTGACGTCGATGATCTCGGCGCGCGCGATCATGCTCTCCAGTTCCATGACGCGGCCCTCATTGTGGGACTGCGCCTCCTTGGCGGCGTGGTATTCGGCGTTCTCCGACAGGTCGCCGAGCGCGCGGGCTTCCGCGATCGCCTGGATGATCCGCTGGCGCTCCACCTGCTGGCGATGCTTCAGCTCCTCTTCGAGGGCTGCGAAGCCGCGCACCGTGATCGGAACCTTGTCTATCGCCATCGTCTCGCGCCACAATGAAGAGGCCCGGCCGAGAGTGTAGCACTCCCTCCGGGCCACGAAATGAAGTCAGCGGAACCCTGAGGCTCAGGCCGCGAAGTATTCCTGCAACGCGCGGACCTTGAGATCGCCTTCTAGATAGGCCTTGATCCCCTCGGCCGCGGCCATCGCGCCCGCTAGAGTGGTGTAATACGGCACCTTATGCAAGAGGGCCGCACGCCGGAGGGAGCGCGAGTCCGACAGGGCGCCGGCCCCCTCGGTGGTGTTGAGGACGAGGTGGATGCCGCCGTTCTTGATCGCGTCGACGACGTGGGGCCGTCCTTCGAGGACCTTGTTGATCCGCTCGGCCGGGACGCCGTTCTCGACGAGATAGCGCTGCGTGCCGCCGGTCGCCAGGATCGAGAAGCCGAGATCGGACAGGAGCTTCATGGTCGGCAGGATGCGCGCCTTGTYGGCATCGCGCACCGAGACGAACACGCTTCCTGCCTTCGGCACCTGCGTGCCGGAACCGAGCTGGCTCTTGGCGAAGGCCACGCCGAAGCTGGCATCGAGCCCGATCACTTCGCCCGTGGAGCGCATCTCCGGGCCGAGCAGCACGTCGACACCGGGGAAGCGGGCGAACGGGAAGACCGCTTCCTTCACGGCGATGTGCGCCAGGGTCTTGGGCCTCAGGCCGAAGGTCGCGAGGGCCTCGCCCGCCATGATGCGGGCCGCGATCTTGGCGATCGGCTCGCCGATGACCTTGGCGACGAACGGCACGGTCCGTGACGCGCGCGGGTTCACCTCCAGCACGTAGATCGTGCCGTCCTTGATGGCGTACTGGACGTTCATCAGGCCGACGACGTTGAGCGCCAGCGCCATCGACTTGGTCTGACGCTCCAGCTCGTCCATGATCTCAGGCGATAGGGAGCGCGGCGGCAGGGAGCAGGCCGAATCGCCGGAATGGATCCCGGCCTCCTCGATGTGCTCCATGATGCCGGCGATGAACACGTCCTTGCCGTCGCAGACCGCGTCGACATCGATCTCGACCGCGTCCGACAGGTAGCGGTCGAACAGGAGCGGGTTCTTGCCCAGCACCGTGTTGATCTGGCCGGTCTTGTCGTTCGGGTAGCGGGCCTTGACGTCCGACGGGATCAGGCTCGGCAGGGTGTCGAGGAGGTAGTCGGCGAACTGCGTCTCGTCGCGGATGATCGCCATGGCGCGGCCGCCCAGCACGTAGCTCGGGCGCACCACGAAGGGCAGGCCGAGATCGGCAGCCACCAGCCGGCTCTGCTCGACCGAATAGGCGATGCCGTTCTTCGGCTGCTTCAGGCCATGGCGGTCGAGGAGGCGCTTGAACTGATCGCGGTCCTCGGCGAGGTCGATGGCGTCGGGCGAGGTGCCGAGGATCGGCACGCCGGCGGCCTCGAGGGCGCGGGCGAGCTTCAGCGGGGTCTGGCCACCGAACTGCACGATCACCCCGTGCAAGGTGCCGGCCTGCCGTTCGGTCTCGATGATCTCCAGCACGTCCTCGGCGGTGAGCGGCTCGAAGTAGAGCCGATCGGAGGTGTCGTAGTCGGTCGACACCGTCTCCGGGTTGCAGTTGACCATGATGGTCTCGTAGCCGGCATCCGACAGTGCGTAGCAGGCGTGGCAGCAGCAATAGTCGAACTCGATGCCCTGACCGATCCGGTTCGGGCCGCCGCCGAGGATGATGACCTTCTTGCGGTCGCTCGGGAACGCCTCGTCGGCGACCGTGCCGGCGAAGGGCGCCACGTAGGTGGAGTACATGTAGGCGGTCGGCGACTTGAACTCGGCCGCGCAGGTGTCGATCCGCTTGTAGACCGGGCGCACGGCCAGGGCGCGCCGGGCCGCGCTGACGGCGGCCTCGTCGGCCTTGGCCAGCACCGCGAGGCGGGCATCCGAGAAGCCGGCGGCCTTGAGCTGACGGAAGGCGCCGGCCGTCTTCGGCAGGCCGTGGGTCCTCACGCGGTTCTCCAGGTCGATGATCGCCTGAAGCTGCTCCAGGAACCACGGATCGATCTTGCAGGAGGCGTAGACCTGCTCATGGCTGACGCCCAGGCGCAGGGCCTGCGCGACCTTGAGCAGCCGGTCCGGGGTTGGCGTGCCGATGGCCGCCTTGATGGCGTTGTGGTCGTCGCCCTTGCCGAGCCCCTCGATCTCGATGTCGTCGAGGCCGGTCAGGCCGGTCTCGAGCGAGCGGAGGGCCTTCTGGAGCGATTCAGCGAAGCAGCGGCCGATCGCCATGGCCTCGCCCACCGACTTCATCGCGGTGGTCAGCGTCGGCTCGGCGCCCGGGAATTTCTCGAAGGCGAAGCGCGGGATCTTGGTGACGACATAGTCGATCGTCGGCTCGAACGAGGCCGGAGTCGCGCCGCCGGTGATGTCGTTGGCGATCTCGTCCAGGGTGTAGCCGACCGCGAGCTTGGCTGCGACCTTGGCGATCGGGAAGCCCGTCGCCTTCGAGGCGAGTGCCGAGGAGCGCGACACGCGCGGGTTCATCTCGATCACGATCATGCGCCCGTTCTCCGGGTTGATCGCGAACTGCACGTTGGAGCCGCCGGTCTCGACGCCGATCTCGCGGAGCACCGCCAGCGATGCGTCGCGCATCACTTGGTACTCCTTGTCGGTGAGCGTCAGCGCCGGTGCGACGGTAATCGAATCACCGGTGTGCACACCCATCGGGTCGATGTTCTCGATGGAGCAGACGATGATGCAGTTGTCGTTCCGGTCACGGACGACCTCCATCTCGTACTCTTTCCAGCCGAGCACGCTTTCCTCGATGAGCACCTCGTTGGTCGGCGACGCGTCGATGCCGCGTTCGACGATGTCGAGGAACTCCTCGCGGTTGTACGCGATGCCGCCACCGGTGCCGCCCATGGTGAAGGACGGCCGGATGATCGCCGGCAAGCCGACTTCGGCGAGGGCAATCAGCGCCTGCCCGATCGCGTGCTCGCCGTAGCGCTTGCGCCGCTCGGTCTCGCCCGCCGCCCAGCTCTTCTCGTAGGCCGCCAGGGCCGCCTGGCGCGCCGCCGGATCGGTGTTGCCCGCCTCGATCCGGGCGATCTCGGCCAGATAGGCCTGGCGGTCGGCCTTCTTCGCCGCGGAGGCGTTGGCGAGCGCCGATTTCGGGGTGTCGAGGCCGATCTTGGTCATGGCGTCGCGGAACAGGCTCCGGTCCTCCGCCTTGTCGATGGCCTCCGCGGTGGCGCCAATCATCTGCACGCCGTACTTGGCGAGCACGCCCATCTTCTGCAGCGACAGGGCGCAGTTGAGCGCCGTCTGGCCGCCCATGGTCGGCAGGATCGCGTCGGGGCGCTCCTTCTCGATGATCTTGGCGACGATCTCGGGCGTGATCGGCTCGACGTAGGTCGCGTCCGCCATGTCCGGGTCGGTCATGATGGTCGCGGGGTTCGAGTTCACCAGGACGATCCGGTAGCCCTCCTCGCGGAGCGCCTTGCAGGCCTGGGTGCCGGAATAATCGAACTCGCAGGCCTGTCCGATGATGATCGGACCCGCACCGATGATCAGGATCGAGGAGATGTCGGTGCGCTTGGGCATCTGCGGCCTTCTCAGGCCAAGCGCGCCCGATCGGGCAGGGCTGAATTCAGCCCTGCTCCCGGACGCGCGTGGCGGGATTGTCGTTGAGCCCTGCGTTTACACGGGCGACGGGCGCATTGGAAGGCCGTGAGGCATACGCAGCCTCGGCTTTGCACCCGTTGCGTGTGGGAGACTCAGAAGCCGGCGTAGAGTGCGGCCAGCGCGCGGTCGATCGACAGGTAGAACACCCCGAAGGCCACCACGGCGGCGGCGGCGAATTCCAGGGCCACGTTGGGGAGCGTCTGCGCGCGGCGCAGAGCCTCGCGGCCGAAATACAGCGAGACCCAGGCGAGGGCGAGGACGGCCGGCAGGGCGAACAGGTAGGAGACCGTGCTCTCCACCCGGTCGAAGCCGCCGGTCGGATCGATCAGAGCCCGGATGTTGCGCACCCACGGGGCATAGAACGCAGCGTAGAGGGCGGTCAGCCACGACAGGCTCACCGCGATGCCGAGATGGAACGTGAAGGTGCGGTGCAGGCGGGAGAAATCGTCGCGCGCCTCGTCGATGGTCATCCGGCTATCCCCTGCGACGGCGCCTGTGCCGGCGGACGCGGATGCGTCGCCGCGCACGGCCTGTCTTGGGGTTCCTTAAGCCGGCGGATTCGGCGGATTTTATGGCCCCGGCAGGGCTCGAATGGGATCGCGCCAGGGCGTGGCCTCAATCCCGCGTCGCTGTCTCCGGCGCGCCGGAGCGCATCAGAGTCACGAAGCGCTCAAACAGGTAATGGCTGTCCCGCGGCCCCGGCGAGGCCTCGGGATGGTGCTGCACCGAGAAGGCCGGGCGGTCCGTGAGGGTCAGGCCACAATTGGAGCCGTCGAACAGCGACACGTGGGTCTCCACGGCCGTTTCCGGAAGGCTCCCCGGATCCACCGCGAAGCCGTGGTTCATCGACACGATCTCGACCTTGCCGGTGGTCTTGTCCTTCACCGGATGATTGGCGCCGTGGTGGCCCTGGCCCATCTTCACGGTCCGGCCGCCGAGGGCGAGGCCCATCAGCTGGTGCCCCAGGCAGATGCCGAAGGTCGGGACCTTCTCGTCGAGAAGCCTGCGGATCACGGGGACCGCGTAGGCGCCGGTGGCGGCGGGGTCGCCGGGGCCGTTCGACAGGAAGATGCCGTCCGGCTTCATCGCCAGGATCTCGTCGGCGGTGGTGGTGGCCGGGACCACGGTGACGTCGCAGCCGGCCTGGGCGAGGAGCCGCAGGATGTTGCGCTTCACGCCGTAATCGATGGCGACGACCTTCAGGCCCTCGCCCTTGGCGCGCTGGCCGTAGCCGTTGCCCAGCGCCCACACGGTCTCAGACCATTCTGAAGGCGCGCGGCTCGTGACCGGCGGCACGAGGTCGAGCCCCTCCATGGGCGCCAGCGCGGCCGCGCGGGCCTTGAGAGCCTCGCGGTCGAACCTGCCCTCCGGATCGTTGGCGATCACGGCGTTCGGCATCCCCTGGTCGCGGATGCGGGCGGTGAGCGCCCGCGTGTCGACGCCGGTGATGCCGACGATCCCGCGAGCCTTGAGCCAGCCGTCGAGATGCGAGGACGAGCGCCAGTTCGACGGCTTCGTAACCGCCGAAGCGATCACGGTGCCGCGCACACCCGAGGCCGGCGCCGCTTCCAGGCTCTCGAGATCCTCGTCGTTGGTCCCGACATTGCCGATATGCGGGAAGGTGAAGGTGACGATCTGCCCGGCGTAGGACGGGTCCGTCAGGATCTCCTGATAGCCGGTCATCGCGGTGTTGAAGCAGACCTCGCCGTCGGCGACGCCTGTCTGGCCGATGCCGAAGCCCTCCAGGATGGTCCCGTCGGCGAGCACCAGCAGCGCCGTCGCGACGGGCTCTGCCCACGGCTCCGGAGCGGCGGGCTCGGGGGCATTCGCGGCGGCGTCTTGCAGCATGGGCTGAGTCTCGCTTATGTCCGGCCGAAGGCGAGCGCCGTCTTGCGGCGCTCCCGGCTTGCGGCATGATCGTGTGCGGCGCTCTTAGCGAGCGGCCCGCGATGGGGTCAATGTGGCTCCACGGCCGACAGGGCTCAAGACCCGCAAACCGCAGGCCAGCCCCCCGTTTCCACCGTTGGAAGGCTCAAGACGATGCTGCGCGCGCGCTTCACCACCGAGATGAAGGAGGCCATGAAGGCCGGCGACAAGGAGAGGCTCGCCACGGTGCGGATGATCCAGGCCGCCCTGAAGGACAAGGACATCGAGGCGCGGGGCCTCGGCAAGGAGCCGGCCTCCGACGAGGAGATCCTCGCCCTGCTCCAGAAGATGATCAAGCAGCGCACCGAATCGGCCGCCGTCTACGAGCAGGGCGGCCGCCCCGAGCTCGCCGCCAACGAGCGCGCCGAGATCGCCATCGTCGAGAGCTTCCTGCCGAAGCAGATGGACGAGGCCGAGATCAAGGCGGCCGTCGAGGCGGCGATCGAGGAGACCGGCGCCGCAGGCCCGAAGGACATGGGCCGGGTGATCGGCGCCCTGAAGGGCACCTTCACGGGCCGGATGGATTTCGGCAAGGCGAGCGCTCTGGTGAAGGCGGCGCTGGCGGCCAAGGGGTGAGTCTGTCCCCGCAATCCACGCCGGTTTTCGGACGGGGAAGGGACTCCGACCCGCCCGACGCGCTATAGAAGCGGGTTCCGACACCACATCCCAGGCCCCGTGCGCTATCCGCCCCACATCCTGGAAGAGATCCGCGCCCGGCTGCCGGCCTCCTCGGTGGTCGGCCGTCGCGTGCAGTTGAAGAAGGCCGGCCGCGAGTGGCGCGGCCTCTCGCCGTTCAACGCCGAGAAGACGCCGTCCTTCTACGTCAACGACCAGAAGCAGTTCTATCACTGCTTCTCGTCGTCCAAGCACGGCGACATCTTCACCTTCCTGATGGAAACGGAGGGGCTGAGCTTCCCGGAGGCGGTGGAGCGTCTGGCGGGGGAGGCCGGGGTCAGCCTGCCCGCGCAAACCGAGGACCATCGGGAGTCGGAGACCAGGCGCGCCGGGGCCATCGAGGTGATGGAGATGGCGGCCCGCTGGTTCGAGGAGCGCCTGCAATCCGGGCAGGGCAGCGAGGCGCGCGCCTACCTCGAACGCCGGGCGCTGGGGCGCGAGATCCAGCAGCGGTTCCGCCTCGGCTACGCGCCGAACGAGCGCTACGCCCTGCGTGACCATCTCGCCGGCAAGGGCGTCGACAAGGCGCTGATGGTCGAACTCGGCTTGCTCGCGGCCGGGGAGGGCGTCTCGGTCCCGTACGACTATTTCCGTGACCGGGTGATGTTCCCGATCACCGACACCCGCGGCCGGGTCGTGGCCTTCGGCGGGCGGGCGCTCGCCAAGGAGGTGCGCGCCAAGTACCTGAATTCCCCCGAAACGCCGCTCTTCCACAAGGGCCGGACACTCTACAACCTCCACGGCGCCCGGAAGGCCGCGCACGAGCGCGGCTCGATCATCGCGGTCGAGGGCTATGTCGACGTCATCGCCATGACGCTCGCCGGCCATCCCGAGACGGTGGCGCCCCTCGGCACCGCGTTGACCGAGGACCAGCTCGGCCTGCTCTGGCGCCACGCCGACGAGCCGATCCTGTGCTTCGACGGCGACAAGGCCGGCCAGCGGGCGGCGTTCCGCGCCCTCGACATCGCGCTGCCGCTCCTAGAACCCGGCCGCTCGCTCCGGATCGCGCTGCTGCCCGGCGGTCAGGATCCCGACGATCTGCTGCGCTCCGGAGGCTCCGGGGCCATCGACCAGGTGCTGGCGGCGGCGTTGCCCCTCTCGGAGCTTCTGTGGCGGCGCGCCGTCGAGGCCGGCCCGGTCGACACGCCCGAGCGGCGCGCCGGCCTGACCCAGACCCTGCGCACCACCGTCGCGACCATCCGCGACGAGACCGTGCGCCGCTACTACCGCGACGACATCGAGGATCGCCTCCGCGGCCTGTCCCCGCGCGGCGCCCGCGCCGCCGGCCAGCAGGCCACGCGCGGGGGCCGCCAACGCTACCTTCGGCCCGGCGAGCCCGTCTCCCCGCGCATCACCGGAGGCCCGAGCCCCTCGATGACCGCTTCGGCGGGTTTCACGGGCGCCGCTTCGGTCCGTGAGGCCGTGATCGTCGGCACCCTGCTGGCCCACCCCGAGATGGTCGCGGAGTTCGGTGAGGAGATCGCCGAACTCGACTTCGAGGATCCCGATGCCCGGGCGCTGCTGTCCGTCCTGCTAGCCTGCGCGGCCGAGGATGAGCATCTGGCACCGGAGGTGTTGCAGAACCGCATCAATCGGGCGGCACTCGCACCGGCAGCTGACCGGATCCTGGCGCTGGCCCGCTCGCGGGACCGCACGACCCTGGCGCCGCATGCGGATCCTGCACACCGTGCGGATGCGCTCCGACAGGCAATGATCTTGCACCGGCAGGCAGGAGCGCTACATACCGAACTTCGCGAGGCACGGCAGGCGTTTGAGAATGATCCGACCGATGCCGGGTGGGCATGGCTCTGCGAAGTGAAGGCGAGGCTGGAAACCGTCATCGCCGCTGAGGCGGAGGCCGATGCACCGGTGTCGAGCGACTCGACGGCCGCGTGATCCCTGTGTCATGGCGGTGGCGGGGGGCAGCGTCCCGCCATAGTTAACAATCGGTCAAGCCTCAGGCTTGCATACGGAAACCGACGATTCAAGGCGACGGAGCGATCCGGGGCCGATCTCATACGGCGGCGCCGACGGCGTGGACCGGCCTTTATCGGGGCCTCCGCAACGCGCCGCGTGCGAAACAATAGGCTGATCATGGCGACGAAGGCAACGGAACGGGACGAGACGGACGCTGCCACCGAGCAGCAGACCGACGGGCCGCTCCTCGACCTGACGGATGCTTCGGTCAAGCGTATGGTCAAGCTCGCCAAGAAGCGCGGCTACGTGACCTATGAGGAGGTCAACGAGGTTCTGCCCGAGGGTCAGTCCGATCCGGACCAGCTTGAGGACGTGCTCTCGCAGCTCTCCGAGATGGGCATCAACGTCGTCGAGGCCGAGGAGACCGACGAGGCGGCGGGCGAGAAAGCCGCCGAGGGCGAGGAGGAGGAGGCCGAGGGCGGCGAGGTGGCTGAGGTCGCCCCCGCCCGTGCCGTCGCGGTCGCCACGACCACCACCAAGGAGCCGACCGACCGGACCGACGATCCGGTGCGGATGTACCTGCGCGAGATGGGCTCGGTCGAGCTGCTCTCCCGCGAGGGCGAGATTGCCATCGCCAAGCGCATCGAGGCCGGCCGCGAGGCGATGATCGCAGGTCTCTGCGAGAGCCCGCTGACCTTCCAGGCGATCATCATCTGGCGCGACGAGCTGGTGGAGGGCAAGGTCCTCCTGCGCGACATCATCGATCTCGAGGCGACCTACGCGGGGCCGGACGGCAAGAACGCGCCGCAGATCGCCGAGGGCGAGGAATCCGAGGACGGCGAGCCGCCGGCGCCTCCGGAGGGTGGCGACGACGAGGACGACCTCGAGAACAACGTCTCGCTCGCCGCGATGGAAGCGGAGATCAAGCCGCGAGTCCTGGAGACCTTCGACGCGATCGCCGCCAACTACCGCAAGCTGCGCAAGTCCCAGAGCGAGGGCACCGAGCGCAAGGCGGCGGGCGAGAAGAACACGCCCGCCCAGGACCAGAAGCAGGTCGAGCTGAAGGACATCGTCGTCGCCGACGTGAAGTCCCTGTCGCTCAACAACAACCGCATCGAGGCTCTGGTCGGCCAGCTCTACTCGATCAACAAGCAGCTCATCGGCCACGAGGGCCGGCTGATGCGCTACGCCGAGAGCCACGGCGTGGCCCGCGACGAGTTCCTGCGCCACTACCAGGGCTACGAACTCGATCCGAACTGGATGCAGCGGGTCGGAACGCTCGGCGGCAAGGGCTGGAAGAACCTGGTCGAGCGCGGCTCCAAGCAGGTCTCCGAGCTGCGCGCGCAGATCCTCGACCTCGCCTCCGAGACGGGCCTGGAGATCGGCGAGTACCGCCGCATCGTCAACATGGTCCAGAAGGGCGAGCGGGAAGCCCGGCAGGCCAAGAAGGAGATGATCGAGGCCAACCTGCGCCTCGTGATCTCGATCGCCAAGAAGTACACGAACCGCGGCCTGCAGTTCCTGGACCTGATCCAGGAGGGCAACATCGGCCTGATGAAGGCGGTGGACAAGTTCGAGTACCGCCGCGGCTACAAGTTCTCGACCTATGCGACGTGGTGGATCCGGCAGGCGATCACCCGCTCGATCGCCGACCAGGCGCGCACGATCCGCATCCCGGTGCACATGATCGAGACGATCAACAAGATCGTTCGGACATCGCGCCAGATGCTGCACGAGATTGGTCGCGAGCCGACCCCGGAGGAGCTGGCCGAAAAGCTGGCCATGCCGCTGGAGAAGGTCCGGAAGGTCCTCAAGATCGCCAAGGAGCCGATCTCCCTCGAGACGCCCATCGGCGACGAGGAGGACAGCCACCTCGGCGACTTCATCGAAGACAAGAACGTCGTCCTGCCGATCGACGCGGCGATCCAGTCGAACCTGCGCGAGACCACGACTCGGGTGCTCGCCTCGCTCACGCCGCGCGAGGAACGCGTGCTGCGCATGCGTTTCGGCATCGGCATGAATACCGACCACACCCTCGAGGAGGTCGGCCAGCAGTTCTCCGTGACCCGCGAGCGCATCCGGCAGATCGAGGCGAAGGCGCTGCGGAAGCTGAAGCACCCCTCGCGCAGCCGGAAGCTCAGGAGCTTCCTGGACAACTGAGCCCCCGCCGCGGCCAAGGCCGCGGCGCCTCCCCGTCGACCGCGTTGCCACGGCGCTGCGCGGCATCCACTCTGGCGCCATGCTCGAACGCCGCCCGCCAACGCCCGGTTTGCCGACGGCCTTCGCGGACGGTTCGGAAGCCGACGACGTGCCTTTCGGCGCGTTGCAGCCCTCCGTCGGCATCCGCGACTGGCTGCTCGGCGAGGGCGCCCGGATGCCCAACGCCGAGGAGCTGCTCGCCGGGCTCGCCGAGCGCCTGATCGCCATCGGCGTCCCCGTCGACCGCGCCTCGACGGCGATCGACACCCTGCACTCGGAATATGCCGGCGTCGGCCGGATCTGGACCCGGGACGGCGGCACCACCGTGCGGCTGTTCCCGCACGGTGCCCGCTCGACGGACGCCTACCTCAACAGCCCGTTCCATACCGTCCACGAGACCGGGGAGTGGCTGATCCTCGACCTCGCGGAGACGCCGGACGACGCCTTCGCGATCGTGCCGGACCTGAAGACCAGCGGCTACACCCACTACGTGGTGGCGCCACTGTTCTTCACCAACGGCACGAAGAACGGCATCACCTTCGCCACCCGGGCGCCGGAGGGTTTCCGAGACGACGATATTGCGATCCTGCGATTCGTCATGCCGGCGCTGGCGGCGGTCATGGAGATGCGTGTCCTCAACAAGCAACTCGACCACGTCCTGCGGCTCTACGTCGGCGACGAGCCGCACCGGGCAATCCTGGCGGGCGACATCCGCCGAGGGAAGGTCACGCGGATCCGCTCGGCGATCCTGTTCGCCGACATGCGCGACTATACCCGCACCTCCGCCGACATGACCCCCGAGGAGGTGGTAGGCCTGCTCAACGTCTTCTTCGACTGCCTCGTACCGCCGATCGAGCGCGAAGGCGGCGAGGTGTTGAAGTATCTCGGCGACGGCCTGCTGGCGATTTTTCGCGAATCCGGAGACGATCTCGGCGGCGCCGCCAAGGGCGCGCTCACGGCGGCGCAGCATGCGCTGGCGGCTCTCGACGAAGCCAACGCCCTGCACCAGTTCCCCGTGCCGGTGGCCGCCGGCATCGCCCTCCATCACGGCGAGGCCGCCTATGGCAATGTCGGCTCGGGCTCCCGTCTCGACTTCACGGTGATCGGCCGGGACGTGAACCTCGCGAGCCGCATCGCACAGCTCAACCGCACCCTCGGCGAGCCGCTGCTGATGTCGAAGCCGTTCGTGGATTTTCTCTGGGGGGATCCGGTCTCGCTGGGCGAACACCGGCTCAACGGCTTCGACGAGCCCATGGCGGTGTTCCGCCCGAAATTCCTGCGTCCGCGCAAGCCGAACTGACACAGCTTCCGACCGCAGGCGGATCGTATCTTTCCGCTGCGTGCAGAGGTGCCGTGGTCATCGCCTCACGATGGCCTGGATCCGCGCCGCACCCTTCGTACGGTCCAGAAACGGCCAATCCGGGACGAACTCCGTGCTGTAGGCGGATTGCTGACAGCCCCAAACGGGGTCGATCATCCTGGCGAGCGCTTTCTTGGCCAGATCGCCGATCAAAGCGCGAACATCGTCGGGCACGCCTGTTTGATCTAGTATTTCCAAGCAATTAAACAGGCAACACCGGTACTGATTTGTATAGTATGCGTGTATGGATAATTCCTGCCGCAATCCGTAGGCGTATATCCAAGGCTCCAAGTCTATTCCTTCGGAGGGCATCTTCAGAAAAATTCCGGCCTCGGCGAAGTAATACCCAGTGACAAAATCTTTCTTGTGTCGGCAATAACGGCTCGCCCCATATCGGGCCTCGGCCCGCTCCGGCGCCAACTGAATCGCCCGATTGTAGATTTTTAAGACACTGTCTTTTGGCCTGTCAAATTGCTCCATGATAACGGCTGCGACGATCAAGCTTTTGTATATCTCTTCGTCTCCGTGGCCGAGCTCGGTTCGCTTCAGAAACAATTCCAGCGCCTCTTTGCTCTTGCCAGATTTATGATAGTAATCTGCCAAGTAGAATGTGTATCTTGCACGAAGGAATGGATTTTCTTCGGAATAAAGGGCTTTTTCCAGGACGGCGATGTCGCGCGAAACGGTATCCTTATCCCGCCGACGCGCACCGTCGTGGCCGCGCCGAATCGAGAGAGGCAGAAGCGTTCGAGTCGGCTGTCCTGGAGCGTGCAGAAACTCATGGATCACACCGACATATTCCCATTCCCACGAGTTGTTGATGAGATGCCTTCGGGTATACACGTTTTCCGTATCGATAATTGTAAAACTATATGATGCGTCGCATAGCTTCGGCAGCTCGAAATCATCGGTTATGATCAGCTCGTCGTCGGCATCGATGATGAGGGAATACGGCGCATGCGAGCGCGCCAATCTCAACGACTCCGATCGATTGTATGCGAAATCGACCCAGGGCCGCTCGAACAGCGTACCCGGCAGATCCGCCATTGCCGCGCGGATGACGTCCTGAGTGCCATCCGTCGAGCCCGTATCGACGATCACCCAATGATCGATCATAGGGCGAACAGAATCCAAGCATCGCCGAATAACGTGCGCCTCATTCTTCACAATCATCGACAAACAGATTGTCTGACCAAACTTATTCATACTCGCAAATCCCGAAGCGCACCGAATGACAAGCGCGCGTTTTTACACATCTACGGATGCAGACTTGAACGCAATATGACGCTACAGCATGTAATGCATCAATTCGAGTCTCGAAGCGACATCGATTCGCGGCGTGTCTGATCGTTAATCGAAAGCTTTAATTCCAAATATGGGTAGACAATTCTGCTGCCATCAGAATTTGATTAAACGTATTGGCTGAAATTCTGGAGAATTATTTAGCGATCGACATCGCTCCAAAGCATCTTGGCGCGATGGATGCTGCGGACGCAAAGGTGGCGACCGGCGAGTCCGTCTCAGCACGCCAATCCGGCCAGATCCGGATCGTGCCTCTCGACAGTCCCCATGGGTGCTCAGCCCCGAAGCGTCATCGTCGCGCCGCTGACACTGAAATCGCGCAGGCGCTTCAGGAACGACATCCCGAGCAGGCTCGTGGTGAGGCGCCCGCGGGGGATGATCACGGCGTCGACGTCGCGCACGGTGATCGATCCGACCTGCATCACCGCGATCCGGATCGGCGCCACGTTGACGGTCCCGTTCGCCGTGTTCCAGACCCGGTTGAAGTCTTTCGGGGCGACCCTGATCCCGATCCTGTCGGCATCCTCTTCCGAGAAAGCGCAGGAACTCGCACCGGTATCCACCATCATCGGCAGAGCCCGGCCGTCCATCAGGGCGTTCACGAAGAAATGGCCGTTGCGGCCGGCCTGCAGCGCGACGCCGACCACGCCGCTATCCCCGGCGGGCAAGGGGAGCGGAACAGCAATCGCCGGAGCCGAATCCGCACGGGTGCGCTCGCGGAGCTTCTGGAACGCCGTGGCGGACAGGAAGCCGATCGTGCAGACGACAACGAATGTGCGCACGCGTCCCGTCCCGGCCCGAGCCATCGGAGCCGGTTTGGCCGAGGATCCGTGAAGGGCTGGTACCCGACGCGCGACCTGCCGGCGTCGGCGGCCGGATTTCGTCCGGCTTGGTATCCGAGCGGTGACTGAGACCGGGGAATGTCCATCCGGCGCGGATGCCTCACCGGCGGCGGGGTTGACCAGGGCCGCGCGGACGACCAAGTCTCTTCCCGTTCCAGGGAGATCCCCGGCAAGGGGCTGAGAAACCGCTGGCTCGTCCGTCAGGACCTGCGGCGCGGAAATCCTTCGAACCTGATCCGGCTCATACCGGCGTAGGGATTGGACCGCGGCCGCCCGGACGGGCAGGTCACAGCTTCTCACCGAAGCACCCGGCCCGATCCTCGCGACGGCACTTCGCGGAGATGCCTGTGCCCCTCGACCGCCCCGCCTCACCGATCGGTCGCCGCCGCAGCCCCGACGGCTTCGCCGCACCCGCGAGCCTGCCGGGCCGGACCGACGTCGCCGTCATCGGCGGCGGGCTGATCGGGCTCTCGATCGCGTGGCGGCTCGCCCGGGCAGGCCGAGCCGTGACGGTACTGGAGCGTGCGACGATCGGGTCCGGCGCGAGCCTCGCCGCCACCGGCATGCTGGCCCCCGCGGCGGAGCACGAGCCCGGCTCCGACCCGCTTCTGCCCCTCGCCCTGGAATCGCTCCGGCTCTGGCCGGGGTTCCGCGACGCCCTCGAAGCCGAATCCGGCCGCGCGATCGATTACCGGCCCGACGGGACCCTGGTGCTTGCGGTCGGCCGCGACGAGGTGGAGCGCCTGCGTTTCCGCTTCGATCTGCAGCGCCGGTCGGGCCTCGACGTCACTTGGCTGCCGGGCAGCGAGGTCCGGCGCCTGGAACCGGGCCTGCGCCCCTCGGTCACCGCCGGGATCCACTGCCCGCTGGACCACCAGGTCGACCCGCGACTGGTCATGGACGCCCTCGCCGAGGCCTGCCGCCGGGCCGGCGTCATCCTGGCGGAGCGGACACCCGTCAGCGCCCTCGACTGGTCGGGGGATCGCGTGACCGGCGTCCGGGTCGGCGAGGACGGCGTCGCGGCGGACACCGTGGTCATCGCCTCCGGTGCCTGGAGCGGGGAGGGCGGATTGCTGCCTGAGGATCTCGCCCTGCCGGTCCGCCCGCTGAAGGGCCAGTCCCTGGCCGTGCGCACCACCGCCCGTACGGGCACCCTCGGCCGGATGATCTGGACCGAGCAGGTCCACATGGCACCGAAGGGCGACGGCCAGCTCATCGTCGGCGCCACCGTGGAGGATTGCGGCTTCCGGCCCGGCGTCAACGCGGGCGGGCTCTACGCCCTGCTGGAGGGCGCGCGCCGGGTGCTGCCCGGAATCGAGGAGATGGAAGTCGAGGCGGTCTGGAGCGGCTACCGTCCCACATCGGACGACGATGCGCCGATCCTCGATGTACTCGCCCCCGGCCTCGTTGCCGCCACCGGACACCACCGCAACGGTTACCTGCTCGCCCCCGTCACCGCCGACGCCGTCGCGGACCTCGTCCTGCGCGGCGCGCTGCCCGAGGTGGCCCGGCCCTTCACGCGGGCGCGCTTCGGACGCCCCGAGCGCCTGAGGGCCTCGGCATGAAGCTCTTCGTCAACGGGGAGCCGCGCGACTCCTCGGCCGAGACCGTGGAGTCCCTGTTCCGCCAGGAGGCGGAGGAGGGCGGCATCGAGAGCCCGCAGGGCGTCGCCATCGCGCTGAACGGCCGTGTGCTGCGTCGCCGGGATTGGGAGCAGACCCCGATCGCGGACGGCGACCGCGTCGAGATCGTCCGCGCCATGCAGGGAGGTTGAGCATGAACCCCACCGTCACGCCGCTGCACTCCGGGAGCGGGGAGGGCAGCCTGACGATCGCCGGAGTGACCCTGTCGTCCCGGTTGTTCATCGGCACCGCTGGCTATCCGACGCAGGCGATCATGCGCGACGCCGTCCAGGCGAGCGGCGCCGACGTCGTGACCGCCTCGATCCGCCGCGTCTCGCTCCAGGGTCACGGCTCCGACACGGTGACGATCCTCAAGGGCAAGCGCTTCCTGCCGAACACCGCCGGCTGCGAGACCGCCCGCGACGCGATCATGACCGCGGAGCTGGCCCGGGAGGCCCTCGACACTAACTGGATCAAGGTCGAGGTGATCGGTGACCGGGAGACGCTCTACCCGGATGTCGCCGAGCTGATCGAGGCCTGCCGCCACCTCGTGGACGACGGCTTCGTGGTCCTGCCCTACTGCAACGACGACCCGATCGTCTGCCAGCGCCTGGAAGATCTCGGCTGCGCCGCCGTGATGCCGATGGGTTCGCTGATCGGCTCCGGGATGGGGATCGCGAACCCGGCCAACCTCGAGCTGATCTGCCGCCGCGCCACGGTGCCGGTGGTGGTCGATGCCGGGATCGGCACGGCCTCGGACGCGGTGATCGCCATGGAGCTGGGCGCCTCCGCCTGCCTGATCAACACCGCCGTCGCCAAGGCCGACGATCCGGTGCGGATGGCCAGCGCCATGCGGCGCGCGGTGGAGGCCGGGCGCGACGCCTATCTGGCGGGGCGGATCCCGCGCCGCGGCCGGGCTGAACCGTCGAGCCCGCAGCTCGGCCTCGTCGGCTCGTGAGGGGACTGCCGTCACCGCTCCTGGCGGTGACGGACCGCCACGGGCATCCGCGCCCCCTCGCCGAGACCGTGCAGGCGATCCTGGCGGGTGGCGGCCGCTGGATCTGGCTCCGGGACCGCGATCTGGAGCCGGAGGCGCGCCGGCGCCTCGGGGAGGCCGTCGCCGAACGCGTGCGGGCGGCGGGCGGCGTGCTCACGGTGGGCGGGGACGTGGAACTGGCGCGCACCCTCGGCGCGGACGGCGTGCATCTCGGCGGCGGGTCGGCTCCGGCCGCGATCGCGGCGGCGCGGGCGGCCCTGGGGGCGGAGGCGCTGATCGGCGTGTCGGCCCACGCACCACACGAGGTCGCGGCTGCGGCAAAGGCCGGGGCCGACTATGTCACGCTCAGCCCGATCTTTCCGACGGCGAGCAAGCCGGGATACGGGCCGGCGCTCGGCCTAAAAGGCCTCGCTGCCCAAGCCGGCGGGCTTCCGGTGGTGGCACTGGGCGGCATCGGCCCCGACGAGGCCCCGCATTGCCGCAGGGCCGGTGCGGCGGCTTTCGCCGTCATGGGGGGCATGATGGGGGCCGCCGATCCTGCAAGCGCCACGCGGACCTTGCTGAAGGCCTGGAACGCAGCCGGTCCCGTGCCTGCGTGAGCGCCTCGCACCGTCTTCGGTCGACGGCTTCGAACGGCCGTCCGCGAGCCCGGCCCGACGCGATCCAAACGGTCGCACGGCGCCCGATCAGGTCGCGCCGCGCCGGGAGACCGGGATGCGCTCAGTCCCGGGCCAGCTGAGCCCGGCCGATGGCGAAGACACGCCCGTCGCCGAGGAGATGGGCGGTGAATCCCTTCGGGAACAGGCTTTCGATAGCCTTCTCGCGGACATTGAGACCGCCCGCATAGGCGCCGAAAGCCGGCATCACCAGGCGCGTGCCGTCGGTTACGAAGCAGCGGCGGCGCACCGCTCGGCCGCGCATCGCGACCTTGCCGCAGGGATGCAGATGGCCGGCGATCTCCCCCGGCGTCGGTTCGGGGCTCGGTTCGTGTCGCAGGACGAGGCCGCCGATCGTCAGCGCCCCGGCGTAGCGGCCGCCGACACCTTCGCTGACGGCCGCGTCATGATTCCCGGCGATCCAGATCCAGTCGCGTCCTTCCTGAAGCGCGGCCACCATGGCGCGGTCGCCCGGCTCCATGCGCTCGGGTCCGCGGGCGTCGTGGAAGGAATCGCCCAGGGCGACCACGCGGGCGGGGTCGTGGCGCACCACCGCCTCGTGCAGGCAGGCCAGGGTCTCACGGGTGTCGTAGGGCGGAAGGAACTGGCCGGTGCGCGCCGCGTAGGAGGAGCCCTTCTCCAAGTGGAGGTCGGACACGATCAGCGTGCGGTGCTCCGGCAGCCAGAGGCCGCCGCACAGGTCCAGCACCAGGGTCTCGCCCGCAAGTTGCAGGGTCGGGTGCTTGTGAGTCTTCTCGAGTCTCAGGCCGGCCGCCAAGATCGCATCCTCGGTGTCGTCGGGGGAGGGCGGATCGACGGTCAGGACAGAGCCTCTTGGAGAAGCTCCGCCTCGGCCTCCGCCAGGATCTCGTCGGCGCCCTCGCCGTAGACCCGCTCGCGCCCGATCTCGAGCATCACGGACACGGAGAGCGGCGAGACCCGGTCGAGAGACCTGTGGATGATTCGCCCCTGGATGCGCTCTAGCATCATGCCGAGGCGCCTCACGTCGAGGAGTCCGGTTGCCGCATCCTGCCGCGCGGCCCGCAGCAGCAGGTGATCGGGCTGGTGCTTGCGCAGCACGTCGTAGATCAGGTCGGTCGAGATCGTGACCTGCCGGCCGGACTTCTTCTGCCCCGGATGGTGGCGCTCGATCAGCCCGGCGATCACCGCGCATTGCCGGAAGGTACGCTTCATCATCGCCGACTCGTCGAGCCAGGCCTCCAGGTCGTCGCCCAGCATGTCGACGGCGAAGAGGTCGCCGATGAAGTCGGTATCGCGCGCAGCGCGCTCGGACAGGTCGCGGGTCGTCCAGATGGCGATGCCGTAATCGTTGGCCGCGAAGCCCAGGGGCCGCAACCCGTCGCGCTCCAGCCGGCGGGTGAGGAGCATCCCGAGGGTCTGGTGGGCGAGGCGCCCCTCGAACGGGAAGGCGGTCAGGTAATAGCGTTTGCCCCGGGGGAACGTCTCGACCAGCAGGTCGCGTTCGCCCGGCAGGACCGAGCGCCGGCGCTGCTGGTGCAGGTACTCGCCGATCTGCTTCGGCAGCCGGTCCCAGGCGAACGGGTCGGCGATGAGCGCCCGGACACGGGCCGCCAAGAAGGTCGAGAGCGGGAATTTCGCCCCGGCGTAGGACGGGATCGCCGGGTCGGTACCGGGCGGTGCGCGGGTTACGAGGCACTCGTCCTCGGCAAGACCCTCGAAGCGCAGGGTCTCGCCGGCGAACAGGAACGTGTCGCCCACCGTCAGCGTCTCGGCGAAATCGTCCTCGATCTCACCCAGCACCCGGCCGGATTTCGGCAGGACCGTCCCGGGCTTACCCCGCAGCGTCCGGCTGAGGCGCACCCGAACCCGCGCCGCCTCCACGATCGTGCCGACATTCATCCGGTAGGCCTGGGCGGTGCGGGCGTCGCGCACGCGCCAGAGGCCATCCGGCCCGCGCAGGATCTTGGCGAAGCGCTCGTAGGCGCGCAGGGCGTAGCCGCCGGTGGCGACGTAGTCGACCACCTGCTCGAAGGATTCCCAGGTGAGCCCGGCATAGGGCGCCGCCGAGACGATCTCGTCGTAGAAGTCGACCGGGTCGAAGGCGTCTGCGCAGGCCATGCCGAGCACGTGCTGGGCGAGCACGTCGAGGGCGCCCTGGCGGGCGTCGGGCGTGTCCTGCGCGGCCTGCTCGACGGCGTCGAGGGCCGCTTGGCATTCGAGCATCTCGAAGCGGTTTCCGGGGACGAGGTAGGCCTTCGACGGCTCGTCCATCCGGTGGTTGGCCCGGCCGATCCGCTGCATGATCCGGCTGGCGCCCTTCGGCGCGCCGACATTCACGACGAGGTCGACGTCACCCCAGTCGATGCCGAGGTCGAGGGTTGCGGTGCAGACGATCGCCCGCAACTGGCCGGCCGCCATGGCCGCCTCGACCCGGCGGCGCTGCTGCGCGTCGAGGGAGCCGTGATGGATGGCGATCGGCAGGGCGTCCTCGTTGAGGCGCCACAGCTCCTGGAAGGTGTACTCGGCCTGGAGGCGGGTGTTCACGAAGACCAAGGTCGTCCGGTGGTCCTTGATCAGGTCGTAGATGGCCGGCATCGAGTGCCAGGCGGTGTGGCCGGAGATCGGCAGCGCCCGGCCGAGGTCGAGCATGCGCAGGTCCGCCTTCGCGCCGCCCGCCACGGTGACGAGGTCGGCCATGGGGGAGTTGTTTTTCCCTTCCCTTGCAGAGGGGGGAGCGAGGTCCTGGTTCTGCGGCACCAGATACTTCCGCAGCTCATCCGGCTCGCGCACGGTCGCGGAGAGCCCGATCACCGCGAGCCCCGGGCTCAGCCGGTGCAGCCGCGCCAGCGCCAATGACAGAAGATCGCCGCGCTTCGAGGTGACCAGTGCGTGCAGCTCGTCGAGCACCACGCAGCGCAGCCCCGCGAAGAAATCCGCCGCCTCGCGATGGGCGATCAGCAGGGCCAGCTGCTCCGGCGTCGTGAGCAGGATGTCCGGCGGCCGGCTGATCTGGCGGGTACGCTTGTGCGCGGGGGTGTCGCCGGTGCGGGTCTCGACGCGCACCGGTAGATCCATCTCGGCGATGGGCGCGTCGAGGTTGCGGGCGATGTCGACGGCAAGCGCCTTGAGCGGCGAGACGTAGAGCGTGTGCAGACCCGTGGGCTTCAACGGCTGCGGCCCGCGCTCCGCGAGGGCGACGAGGCTCGGAAGAAATCCCGCGAGCGTCTTGCCCGCGCCGGTCGGCGCGACCAGCAGGGCCGAGCGACCGGCCCCGGCGATGCGCAGGAGATCGAGCTGGTGGGACCGGGGCGCCCAGCCGCGTGCCGCGAACCAGGCCCGGAACCGCTCCGGCAGGATCTCGGACGGATCGCTCAGGCGAGCGCCATCAGGAAGCGGTCGATCAGCTCCAGCGCCCGCTCGCTCATCGGGCTGGGGTAACGGGCGAAGACGTGGCAGCCGCCCGGGTAGATCGCCGTATGGCCGCCATTGCCCGCCGCGGCCCAGCGCGCTGACATGTACAGCGTGTCGTCGAGGAGCGGATCGGCGGTGCCGATGGTGAACAGGGCCGGGGGCAGGCCCTTGAGCTCCGCGTAGATCGGCGAAACGTCCGGCCGGCGCCGGTCGATGCCCTCGCGGACATAGCCGTCGGCGAACGCGGTGAGGTCGCGGGTGTTCACGACGAGCCGCTCCTCGCCCCAGTTCCGCACGGACGGAGTCAGGCCCAGGTCGAAGAAGCCCGCATTGAGGTTGGCGCCCCGAAACGCCCGCGGCAGGTTGTGCTTGTCGCGCAGCCGCAGCAGCACCATCACGGCGAGGTGGGCGCCGACCGATTCCCCGCCGATGGTCAGCGCGTGGACGCCGAATTCGGCCTTGCCGGGACCGGCCAGCCACACGGCGGCGGCCTCACAGTCGAGCAGTGCCGCCGGGTAGGGATGCTCCGGGGCGAGGCGGTACTCCACCGACAGGGCGACGAAGCCGCAGGTATCGGCGATGCGCTCCAGCCAGGGATCCTGCTCGTCGGCCGAGCCCCAGACCCACCCGCCGCGATGGATGTGCAGATAAGCGCCGCGGAGCTTCGTGCCGGGCTTGGGCCGCACGACGCGGAGCTTGAGCGGACCGCCGGGGCCGTCGATCGTCAGCCACTCCGCCCGGGCGCTGTGCGGCATGGCGGGGGCCGCCTTCGTGCCGAGGCGGCGGCGCTCGCGGACCTCGTCAATCGGCAGCGACCAGGGGTCGGGCAGGGCGGCATGCGCCGCGACGATCTCGGCATTGAGCCGGAGCGTCTCGGGATCGATGGTCGCCGGGTCGAACAAGGCGTGGTCGATCATCGCGCGTATGGTCCCGTCGGCACTCAGAGCCTCTCACACCTCTCCCGATCCCCGGGAGTCGTCCCTTTGGCCGAGGCGACGCCGCAACCATCCCGCGTTGCGTTCCGCCCCGTCCCCATCTTGGCGTGCGCGACGCCGCTTGCCATCTGCACGGCACGGGAGAAACCCGCCAACGCCCGATCCGCGCTCGGGTTTCGACGCGGTGTGGTGCGCCGGCCACGGTTCCGCCCCCTTCGTCGCCGATCCGAAGGCCCTGAAGCTTCACGAGGACGCAATGCTCGTCGATCACGACCGGCGCCGGCAAGGCTTTCAACAGGGCGCCCCACCGCCGAACGCCGCGTATGGGGCGGAGGATTACCGGTCGCGCCCCTCCGCGCTGCGCCGCTTCCTCGGCGGCTCGCCGGCCGGCGTCTTCCTGCGCCTCCTGTTCCTGTCTGTCCTGGTCGGCGCCTTCCTGTCGATGCTCGGCCTGACGCCGGGCCGCCTGTTCTGGCACCTGTACGATTCGGCCCGGGCGCTGATCGATGTCGGCCTCGCCTCGCTGCACGATTTCGGCGGCTGGATCGTCGCCGGCGCGATCGTGGTCGTGCCGCTCTGGCTGATCGCGCGCCTCTTCGCCGTCTCGCGCTGACGGGTCTGCCCGGCGCCGCACAACCGCGTCCAGGTCGAGGGATGATGCACGCCGTCGCCAGCTCGGGGCGCCCGACCCATCGCCGCGTCCTAGCGCTGGCGCTGCCCATGACGCTCGCCAACGTCACCACGCCGATGCTCGGCTTCGTGGGCGCGGCCGTGATCGGCCGGCTCGGGGACGCGGCGCTGCTCGGCGCGGTGGCCTTGGGCGCGGTGATCTTCGACGCGATCTTCTGGTCGTTCGGTGCCCTGCGGATGGCCACCGCCGGCCTCACCGCGCAGGCGGTCGGCGGAGGGGACGGGGCCGAAATCGACCGCATCCTCGCCCGCGCCCTTGCGGCGGGCGTGCTGATCGGCCTCGTCCTGGTCGTCCTCCAAGTGCCGCTCGCCCGGCTGGCCTTCGCCATCAGCGGGGCGAGCGAGGCCGTGACGGCCGGTCTGGCGACCTACTTCCACATCCGCATCCTGTCCGCCCCGTTCGTGCTGGCGAGCTACGGCGTCCTCGGCTCGGTCCTGGGACGGGGGCGCACCGATCTCGGCCTGCTGCTCCAAGTCGCGATCAACCTGACCAATGTCGGGCTGACGCTCACCCTGGTCCTGGGCTTCGGCTTCGGGCTTGCCGGCGCGGCGCTGGCGACGCTCGGCGCGGAGGCCTTCGGCCTCTGCCTCGGTCTGATCGCCCTGGCGCGTCTCGGCTCGCGGCCGTTCCGGGTTCCGCTGCGCGACCTCCGCGACGCCGCGGCGCTCCGCAAGACGCTCCGCGTCAACCTCGACGTGATCCTGCGCACCCTCGCGCTGATCACCGGCCTCGTCCTGTTCTCGGCTTTGGGCGCCCGGCAGGGCGACGTGGTCCTGGCTGCCAACGCGGTCCTGTGGAATCTCTTCCTGATCGGCGGCTTCTTCCTCGACGGCTTCGCCACCGCGGCCGAGACCCTGTGCGGGCAGGCGGTGGGCGCCCGCGACGCGGATGCGTTCGAGGCGGCCGCTTCCTTGAGCCTGCGCTGGTGCCTGGGCTTCGGGCTTGCGGTCAGCCTGCTCGCGCTGGCGGGCGGTCCCGCCTTCATCGATGCCGTGACGACGAACGGAGCGGTGCGCGAGGTCGCGCGGTCGTACCTGCTCCTCGCGGCCCTCGCGCCCTTCGCAGCCGCCGCACCCTTCGCGTATGACGGGATCTATATCGGCGCGACCTGGACCCGGGCGATGCGCAACCTGATGGGGTGCGCCCTCGCTGCATACGGCGCGATCCTCGTCCTCGTGCACACCCTCGGCCTCGGCAATGCCGGGTTGTGGCTGGCCTTCGTGGCCTTCCTCGGCGCCCGGGGCCTGGGCCAGGCGATCGCCTACCCGGCGCTGGCCCGCCGGACCTTCCTGACGATGCCGTCGCCCGCGCTCAGACCGGCTGCGTGAGCACGGATCTAGTGCGGGTCCTTCCAGGTCGTAGTGGTGGCGGCCGGCCTGGGGCGGGCGACGGTACCCGTGGAGCGCGGCAGGACCGCCTCGGCCCGGCGCGGATACGCCCGGCGGCTCGCATAGCCGTAGCGGCGGCCCCGGCGCACATGACGGCGGCCGCGCTCGGACGAGTTGCCGACGAAGCCGCCGACCACGGCGCCGGCGACGGCCCCGATCGGGCCGCCCACCAGCGCCCCGGCGACGGCGCCGGAGCCGACGCCGAGGGTCGTCCGGCTCTGCGCCCGGGCCACTTCGGGAGCCGACAACGTCCCGAGCAAGGCGAGAACGACCAAGACTTTGCGCATCGTAGAGCTTCCGGCCTTCGTGGACTGGTTTCAGGCAGCCTTTAACCGGCGGAACGTGACCAAACCGCGGCCTGGAACTGCGAAGACCGGCGCCGGTGTCAAACCGCGCAGGGACTCACGCCGCTCACCCTTTGGGGTGTGGCGCGGCCGGCTTCGTGCTTTAGGGTGCAGTGCAACGACGGGAGGCCGCGCGACGGCCCAGGAGGGAGAAGCCGATGGCCACGACGACCGATCTGCGCCTGCGCCGGAGCGTGCTCTACATGCCCGGCTCGAACCAGCGGGCGCTCGACAAGGCCAAGACCCTGCCGGTGGACAGCATCATCCTCGACCTGGAAGACGCCGTCGGCCCGGAGGAGAAGGAGATCGCCCGCCAGCAGGTCTGCGCCGCCGTGAAGAGCGGCGACTATGGCAGCCGCGAGCTGGTGATCCGCGTTAATGCCCCTCAGACGCCCTGGGGCGAGGCGGATCTCCACGCCGCCATCGAGGCCAAGCCCGATGCGATCCTGATGCCGAAGGTGTCGTCGCCGGCGGTTCTCGAAAGCATCGCGGACCGCCTCGAATCCCTCGATGCGCCGGACGGCATCGCGATCTGGGCGATGATCGAGACCCCGGCCTCGATCCTCAACATCCAGGAGATCGCCCGGGCCAAGCGCGACCCGCGCAACCGTCTGACCTGCCTCGTGCTCGGCACCAACGACCTCGCAAAGGACACCTGGGCCAAGATCGTGCCCGGGCGCGTGCCGATGCTGCCCTGGATGATGATGGCGCTGGCCGCCGCCCGTGCCGAGGGTCTGGCGATCCTCGATGGCGTCTACAACGACATCGCCGACACCGAGGGCTGCCGCGACGAGTGCCGGCAGGCCCGCGACCTCGGGTTCGACGGCAAGACGTTGATCCACCCCACGCAGCTGGAACCGGCCAACACCTCCTTCGCCCCCACCGAGGAGGAGGTGCGCCGGGCCAAGCTGGTGATCGAGGCGTTCGAGCGGCCGGAATATGCGAAGCGCGGCGCGATCAAACTGGAGGGCCGCCTCTACGAGCGGCAGCATCTCGGCGTGAACCGCAGGGCGGTGACCTGGGCCGAGGCGATCAAGGCGAAGGGGTTCTGAGCGCCTCTCCGACCCCCTCGCCGGCCCCTCAGCCGGGCGGGCGTCTCGGCGAGCGGAGCGGAGGCGGGAAGGCCGCGCGCGGATCATCACCGCCGGCCCGCGCCCCCCCGGGGTCGCGGTGCTGCCCGCCTGAGGACCTGCGCATCGAACCAGCGACCCAACGCGGGAGCATCGGGAACGCAGCGTCGGCGACCGCAAAGTCCTCCGGGAATCGCGCCCGTCCCCGCCCGACCTACGAGGTGGCGGGTCCGTAAGGCGGCCGCGGGATCGCCCGGTGCGCGGCCCGCAAGGCTGCCGACCAGCGCTCGCGCAGGTCGTGGAAATAACCCTCGCCGGCCTCGATCCGGTGATTCACTTCGAGGCTGAGGGCATTCCGGCGGGCGACCGCGATGTCGATCGGCAGGCCGACGCCCAGGTTCGACCGCATGGTCGAATCCATCGAGACCAGGCTGACCTTCAGGGCGTCGTACAGGTCGGTGGTGTACCTCACCGCCCGGTCGAGGATCGGCTTGCCGTATTTGTGCTCGCCGATCTGGAGGAACGGCGCGTCGGTGCTGCACTCGATGAAGTTGCCCGCCGAGTAGATCAGGTACAGCCGCATCTCGCCGTTGCCGATCTGGCCGCCGAACAGGAGGGAGATCGAGAACCGGATATTGGCCGCCTCGAACCCGTTCTGCTCGATCGCGCGCACGTGCCGGATGGCGCGGCCGATGAGCTGCGCCGCCTGGAACATGGTCGGGGCCTCGACGAGCTTCTGCGGCGGCTCGTCCTCCTCGCCGGGCACGCCCTCCTGAAGCAGGCTCAGGACCGACTGGGTGATCGACAGGTTGCCGGCGGAGGCCAGCATCATCACCCGCTCGCCCGGCACGTTGAAATGGTGCAGCTTGCGGTAGGTCGAAATGTCGTCCAGCCCCGCATTGGTGCGGGTGTCGGCGACCATCACGAGTCCCTCCTCGACAAGGACACCGACGCAGTAGGTCATCGTCTTCGCGCTCTCGTGCGGTCCGGCGGACCGGAGTCGGGACAGTCAGGATTGAGTGGCGGCCCTGCCTTGCTCGACGCGAAGCTTCACGTCCAGTGTTTCGGTGCCACCGCCGGTGCGGCTGCCGCGGATCGGCGCCGCCCCGAGGTAATCGAGGCCGGTGGCGACGCGGATGACATTGTCGGTCGGGCTCGCGTCGAAGCACGGGTCGAACGCCACCCAGCCGAGGTCCGGCACCAGCGCCTCGACCCAGCCGTGGGGCGCCTCGACGTCCGCCTGTCCGTCGTCGCGGGCGCGGTAACCGGCGACGTAGCGGGCCGGGATGCCGATATGCCGGGCGGCGGCGATGAAGACGTGGGCGAGATCCTGACAGACACCGCTCCCGGTCGCGAAGGCCTTGGCGGCCGGAACGGCGATGGAGGCCGGACCGGCCTCGTAGGCGACCGCGCCGTTCACGGCGCCGAGCAGGCGGTGGAGCAGGGGGAGCGTCGCGCTGTCGCCCGCCGTCGCCACGCGCTCGGCGAAGGCATGAAGCTCCGGACTCGCGGCGCACAGATCCGTCTCGCGCAGGTAGAATTCGTCCGGCAGGCGTTCGATCGTGCCGCGCACGACGCCCTGCGTGTCGTCGGTGTCCACCTCGCCGGTGACCCGGATGGTGAGGGCGTCGGACGGCTCGTCCGGCGTGAACCAGTGGACGATGTTGCCGAACCCGTCCTCGCGGGCGGTGAGCCGTCCGTCCACGGTGGTGTCGATCCGCCAGGTCCGGACGTATTGCCCGTCATGGTCCCGGGGCGTCAGCCGCAGGACCTGCACGAGCCCGCGGGCCGGCTGCTCGTAGGTGTAGATGGTCTCGTGGACCACGCGGATGCGCATGCGCCGTCCTGTCCGTCTTTCGTCAGCCGACGAGATACTGCTTGGCGATCGCCTCGCCGACGTTGTTGTTCTCGGCGATGAACGCTTCGACGAACTCGTGCAACCCCGAAGCGAAGACGCGGTCGATATCCTCACCCTCCAGCTTCGCCAGCATGTTCCCGGCGAGCCGCTGGCTGGGACCGCGGCGCCCGTAGGCATCGGCGATGAGGTCGAGATACTCGACGATCACGCCATAGCAGTTCGCGAAGGAGCGCGGCATCTGTTTGTTGAGCATCAGCAGATCCGCCACCAGCAGCGGCTTGACGCTCTCGCGGTACACCCAGTGATAGGCGTTGAACGCCGAGACTTCGCGCAGGATCGTGGTCCACTGGAAATAGTCGAGGCTGCCGCCCACCGTCTCGTCGTGCGGCAGCAGGATCTGGTACTTCACGTCGAGGATGCGGGCGGTGTTGTCGGCCCGCTCGATCGCGGTGCCGAGTCGCGTGAACCAGAAGGCGTCGTTGCGCAGCATCGTCCGGAAGGCCGAGCCGTCGAAGGTCAGCGAGACGGTCTTCACCCAATCGAGGAAGCGGCCGAACTCGTCGCGGTTCAGATCCTTGCCGGCGTAGTTGCGCAGCTCCAGCCACGCGCCGTTGATCGCGTCCCACATCTCGGTTGTGAGCGCCGTGCGCACCGAGCGGGCGTTCTCCCGGGCGGCTTCGATACAGGAGCGGATCGAGGACGGGTTGTGCGGGCTGAAGGCCAGGAAGTCGCAGACCGTGTCGGCGTTCACCGCGCTGTAGTGATTCTTGAACGCGTCCGGGTCGCCGGCCGAGGCGAGGGCCGAGTCCCACTCGTTGCTCTCGCCGCCGCCGTAGCTCGACGGCAGCGACGCGAAGCGATGCGCCGCATCGAGGATGCGGGCGACGAAGTCGGCACGCTCGACGTAGCGCGAGAGCCAGAAGAGATTGTCGGCAGTCCTGGAGAGCATCTGTCTTCAGCCAAGTCGTGCGGATCTCACAATCCGCGCCGCGGATCGCCCGGAAATCGCGTGGATCTCAGGCGTCGAGCACCCAGGTGTCCTTCGTACCACCGCCCTGGCTGGAATTGACCACCAGGGAGCCTTCCTTCAGCGCAACCCGGGTCAGCCCGCCCGGCACGATGCGGATCTGATCGGCACCGCAGAGCACGAACGGCCGCAGGTCGACATGGCGCGGGGCGACGCCGGAGGCCACGAAGGTCGGGCAGGTGGAGAGCGACAGGGTCGGCTGCGCGATGAAGCCGTCCGGGGCGTGCTTGAGCTTCCGGGCGAAGTCGTCGAGTTCGCGCTTGCTGGCATGCGGCCCGACCAGCATGCCGTAGCCACCCGAGCCGTTGACCTCCTTCACCACCAGGTCCGACAGATTATCCATCACGTAGGCGAAGGCATCCTTCTCGCGGCAGCGATAGGTCGGCACGTTGTGCAGGATCGGCTCCTCGCCGGTGAAGAACTTCACGATCTCCGGCATGTAGCTGTAGACCGCCTTGTCGTCCGAGATGCCGGTTCCGACCGCGTTGGCCAGTGTCACCGACCCGCGCTCGTAAGCGTTCATCAGCCCCGGCACGCCGAGGACCGAGTCCGGCCGGAACACCAGCGGGTCGAGGAAGTCGTCGTCGAGGCGGCGGTAGATCACGTCGACGCGGCGCGGCCCCTCGGTGGTGCGCATGTACACCACGTCGTCCTTGGTGAAGAGGTCGCCCGCCTCCACAAGCTCGACGCCGAGCTTGTCGGCCAGGAACGAGTGCTCGTAGAAGGCCGAATTGTAGCGGCCGGGGGTGAGCAGCACCACCGTGGGATCCCGGGTCGCCGAGACCGGGGCCAGGCTCCGCAGGGTCGCGAGCAGCGCGTCGGGGTAGTTCTCCACGGGCGCGACCCGATGCTTGGAGAACAGGTCCGGGAACAGCCGGAGCATCACCTCCCGGTTCTCCAGCATGTAGGAGACCCCGGACGGGATGCGGGCGTTGTCCTCCAGCACGAAGAAGTCGTTCTCGCCGGTCCGGACGATGTCGATGCCGGCGATGTGCACGTAGAGGTCGTGCGGCACGCGGAAGGACCGCATCTCCATGCGGTAATGGGCGTTGCGGTAGACGAGGTCGGCCGGGATGATGCCGGCCTTGATGCATTCCTGCGCGCCGTAGATGTCCTTCAGGAACAGGTTGATGGCGGTGACCCGCTGTTTCAGCCCGCGTTCCAGGGAGGCCCATTCCGGCTTGGTGATCACCCGGGGGATGATGTCGAACGGGATCAGCCGCTCGGTCGACTCGTTGTCGCCGTAGACCGCGAAGGTGATGCCGATCCGCCGGAACAGCAGCTCGGCCTGGCTGCGGCGGGTGTTGAAGTGCTCGGGCGGCGTCGATTCGAGCCACGCCTTGAGCTGCCCGTAAGCGTCGCGGACGGCGGCCGGATCGGCGGCACCGGGGCCGAACCCGTTCATCTCGTCGAAGGCCGTCACCGCCATCTCGCTCCTCCCGTACGCTCCCGCTCTTGAGGCAAGAGGCGCGCCATCCGTTCATGGCTATATCCGCGCTCGATAACGCTCAAGGCGGCGAGAGGATCAGATCAGTTTCAGGCCTTTCAGGCTGGCGTGACCGTTGCGCCCGAGGATCACGTGGTCGTGGACCACGATCTTCAGCGGCGCCAGCACGGCCACGATCTCGCGGGTCATCGCCACGTCGGCCGCCGAGGGCGACGGGTCGCCGGAGGGGTGGTTGTGCGCCAGGATGATGGCGGTCGCCGAGAGTTCCAGGGCTCGGCGGGCGACCTCCCGGGGATAGACCGGGGTGTGGTCGACGGTGCCGCGCCCCTGCACCTCGTCGGCGATGAGATGGTTGCGCTTGTCGAGGAACAGGACGCGGAATTCCTCGCGCGGAGCGAACGCCATCGTGGCGCGCAGATACTCGTGCAGCGCACTCCAAGACGCCAGCAGAGCCCGCTCGCGGATCGCGCCCCGGGCGAGGCGCCGGGACGCCGCCTCGATCACCTTGAGGTCCGATGCGACGCCTGCGCTCACACCGTCCACCTCCATGAGGCGCGCCGGCTCGGCGCTCACGACCTCGGCGAAGCTGCCGAACCGCGCGACCAGCGCCTTGGCGAGGGGCTTCACGTCGCGCCGGGGGATCGCTCGGAAGAGAACCAGTTCCAGCAACTCGTAATCGGGCAATGCGTCGCCGCCCGCCGCAGAGAACTTCTCCCGCAGGCGGTCGCGGTGGCCGTGGTAGTGCGGCGGCTCCTTGTCGACGGCGGACGGGAGGGCGCCGTCGGCGAACAGCCCGGCCTCGCCGTCGTCCGACCCCGGCGTCACGGCCGGTCAGGCCGCCGGGTTGACGGGCTGGTGCAGCCCCTTCGGCGAGATCGTGAAGACCTCGACGCCGGTCTCGGTGACGCCGACGGTGTGTTCGAACTGGGCGGACAGGGAGCGATCGCGGGTGACGGCGGTCCAGCCGTCGCCCAGCACCTTCACGGACGGGCGGCCGAGATTGATCATCGGCTCGATCGTGAAGAACTGACCGGGCTTGAACGGGACGTCGTAGCTCGCCTCGACGTAATGCAGGATGGTCGGCGCGTCGTGATAGGTGCGGCCGAGTCCGTGTCCGCAGAAGTCGCGCACCACCGAGCAGCGCTCACTCTCGGCATAGGACTGGATCGCTCGGCCGATATCGTTTGTCGAGCCGCCGGGCTTCACCGCCGCGACGCCACGCATCAGCGCCTCGTAGGTGATCTCGCACAGGCGCTGCGCCTTGCGCGGCACCTCGCCGACATAGGCCATGCGGCTCGAATCACCGTGCCAGCCATCGAGGATCAGGCAGATGTCGAGGTTGACGATGTCGCCCTCGCGCAGGGGTTTGTCGTTGGGAATGCCGTGGCAGACCACGTGGTTGATCGAGGTACAGATCGACTTCGGATAGCCGCGGTAGAGCAGCGAGGCCGGGTAGGCCCCGTGGTCCATGGCGAAGGTGTAGGCGAGCTTGTCGAGTTCCTCGGTGGTGACGCCGGGCTGGGTCGCCTCCATCAGCAGGTCGAGGGCCTCGGCGGTGAGCCGCCCCGCCCGGCGCATGCCTTCGAAACCCTCGGGACCGTGGATCGGCGGTTCCGGGGCGCGGCGCGCACCCTGCGCACTGGCCTGTTCCTGCTGCATGGTCGGGACTTTTTTCGCGGCGTCATCAATCGGGCGTGCCTCCTATGTACGGTGCGCGGTGCGGGAGGCCAAGCCGCGTCGGGCGCAGGCTGGGCAAGGCTTGCGCCGGCTGCGGGGCTGGCGGCATAAGCGGCCGCGAGGCGCCCGGGAAGCGCGCGGGCAGATTCGCCGCGCGATCGATCGCGGGGCAGGTGAGGGCCGGATGGCAGGCAAGGCGGTACCGCACTTCCACAACGAGCCGGGTGTGCCGGTGATCACCGTGGGCGTGAAGGAATTCATGTGCATCGGCGCTCTGCCGCCGTTCGACCACCCGCACGTGTTCCTCGACATGGGCGCCGACAACGAGATCATCTGCCAGTACTGCTCGACGCTCTACCGCTACCGCGCCGGCCTGAAGGCCGACGAGGCGGATCCGCAGGCCTGCGTGTGGCACGACAACGCCAAGCTCGCGGCGGAGTAGGTCCGCACCGGCAGTGCCCTCGGACCTTCGACCTCCGCCGATCGGGCAGCCTTTGCAAATCGGGCAGCCTTTGCGAATCGGGCAGCCTTTGCGAATCGGGATCGTCGGGGCCGGGATCGGCGGCCTGACGGCGGCGTTGGCGCTGTCGGATGCCGGCCATTCCGTTACGGTGATCGAACGCCGGACCGGCTTCAGCGAGGTCGGGGCCGGGATCCAGATCTCGCCCAATGCCAGCCGGGTGCTGGCCGCCCTCGGACTCTCGGCCGCCCTGCGCCGGGCCGCGAGCGAGCCGCCCTCCGTGGAGGTGCGCGCCCTCGACAGCGGACGCCGCATCGGCGGTGTGGCGCTGGGCGCGCAGGCCCAGGCGCAATTCGGCGCCCCCTACTACGTCATCCACCGCGCCGACCTGCAGACCCTGCTGCTCGACGCGTTGCGCAGCCGCTCGGCGATACGCCTGATGATGGGCCGCACCGTCTCGGCGTTCGCCGAGACACCGGCCGAATCGGTCCTCACCGTGGAGGGTTCGAGCGGATCCCAGGACCACGCCTTCGACCTCGCTATCGGGGCGGACGGGTTGCACTCGCGCCTGCGCGCCCACCTCGATACGGCGCCGCTGCGCCCGGGTCAGGCCGCGGCGTGGCGGGCGCTGATCCCCATGGAGGCGGCGCCCGAGGCGTTGCGCGGCGGCGCCACCGGGCTTTGGCTCGGTCGCGGCCGGCACGTGGTGCATTACCCGGTGCGGGACGGCCAGTTCCTGAACGTCGTGGCCGTGGTGCCGGAAGCGGTGGGTGACGAGGACTGGGGCCGCCTCGGAGAGCCGGCCGTCCTGCGCGGGCACTTGCGCGGCTGCGCCGCGCCGCTGCGCGACCTTCTCAGCCTGCCGGATTCCTGGCTTGTCTGGTCGCTCGCCGACCGGGCCGTGGCGCGCCCGCTCGCCCGTGGTCGGGTCGCGCTGATCGGAGACGCGGCCCATCCGGTCCTGCCTTACCTGGCGCAGGGAGCGGCCTTGGCGATCGAGGACGCCGCCGTCCTGACGCGCGCCCTCTCGGACCATGCGGACGTTCCCGGGGCGCTCGCCGCGTTCTCGGGCGCGCGGGCGGCCCGGGTTCGGCGCGTCCAGAAGGCGGCGCGGAGCAACGGTCGGACCTATCATGCCGGCGGCGTGGTGGCGCTCCTGCGCAACGCCGTGATGGGCCGCCTCGGGCCGGTCGGCATGCGCGACCGCTACGCCTGGCTCTACGGCTGGACGCCCCCCGCTTGATCGCGCCCGCGCCCCCCGCTACCGAGGGCGCATGCGGACGTGGCGGAACCGGTAGACGCACGAGACTTAAAATCTTGCGGCCGCAAGGCCGTGCGGGTTCGAGTCCCGCCGTCCGCACCATCCACCTCCGATTTCCGATCCGAAGCAGCCTCAAGAGGGGGTAACACGCCGCGTCCTACCGCGCCGTTTCTGAAGCGATCATCTGCATCGCTCAGGGCATCAACGCGAGCGACCGATCTTTCGGGATCCCATCGCGCGCCCGAACGGAAAGTCCGTGAAGCGGAGCGGCATAGTGATTGCCGAGTGACGCTACGGCGGGACGAGGCGACAGCTCACCGGCCRCAGGGGCTGATGCCCTCTTCACGAGATCTAGCGAGGAGTTGACCCCGTTTGTGGTTCACGACCAATGCAAGGTCTCGGGCTGCGTGACGGTCCGCCGGATCTTGGCCCGGCCGAAGGGTACGCCTCCGGGCGTCATTTGGCGCCCTGCTCGGCGGCCGCCGCGGCAAATTCCTGAGGCGTCAACCACCCCAGGGCTGTGTGAGGACGGCTCTCGTTGTACGGGCGCCGCCACGCCTCGATCCTGCTCCAAGCATCGGCCGACGACAAGATCCAGTTCGCGTTCAGGCACACGTCACGCAGTCGGCCATTGAACGACGCGACCAGCGGGTTGTTGGTCGGCTTGCTTGCAGAGGTGGAAGACCCTCTTG
>NZ_JBFULS010000029.1:0-60882 GCF_054049775.1 Methylobacterium sp. P5_C11
CAGCCACGCCACCAGCCGCGCGACCAGGGGCGCCGCGAGCCCGGGGGGCAGCGCCCGGGCGAGGCCGGGGAGGGCCGCCTGCACGTCCGGCTCCGGACTCGTGAGCAGCGCGGCGGCGAGGTCGGGGTCGGACCAGGCGACCGGCGCCCCGGCCTCGAGGCGCCGCAGGGCCAGCGCCCGCGCCTCCGGCAGGGCCGCGGCCAGCAGCGCCGCCACCAGGCCCGCGAGGTCGGCGGGGTCGGCGATCCCGGCGGCGAGGCGCGCCTGGGCGGTCTGGAAGGCGAAGGTCCGCACGGCGTCGTGCGCCGCCGCCAGGAGGCGCCCGATCGCGGCGGCGTCCAGGGCCGCGCAGGCCCGCGGATCCGCGCGCAGCACCCGCAGGCCCAGCCGCGCCACCGGCTCGACCCTCCCCTCCGCGGCGAGGCGGAGCGCCAGGTCCGGGCGGGCGCTCCAGAGGTCGGGGAAGGCCTCGTCGCGCCGGTCGGGACCGATGGCGCCGGTCTCCAGGAAAGTCAGCGAGCCCGTCCGCGGCCGGGCCTCCGGGGCGTGGCGGTACAGGAGCTGGCTCGCCGTCCAGTTGCGGCCGAGCGGTCCCCGTGCCCGCGCCTGCCGGCCCCAGGTCCCGTCCGGCTTCCGCCCCCAGGCGGTCCAGCGGGTCGGGGGATCGAGATCCTCCGGCCCGAGGGCCAGCAGGAAGCCCGCCGCCAGCGCGGCGAAGGCCGGATCCCCGACGGCGCCGCGCTTGCGCAGGGCGCGCCAGATCCGCCGCTTCATGTAGGCGCGGGTGGCCGTGGACAGGCCGACTCGCGCCTCCGGGCCGTGGCGCGCCGCGTCCACCGCGACGTAGCGCCGGAGGTCGGGGACGTAGGCGTGGCTCCGGCCGGCCCGGTACATCGCCTGCGCGGTCTCGAAGCGCTGGGCGGCGGCGCCGAACAGGGCGGCATCGTCGGCCATCTCGGCGTGCTTGAACAGGCGCCGCAGGCCGATCAGGTAGGGCGGCCGCACCGGCAGACGGGGGAGGGCGGCGCAGAGCGTCGCGTGCAGGCCGGGCGAGGCCTGCGCGAGCCGGCCGAGCGCCACCAGGGCAGGGCCGACCCGGCCCGGATCGTGCCGGGCGAGGCCGTCCAGCGCCCCGCACAGCCCGTCGACGTCGCCGGCCTCGGCCGGCCGGGCGACCATGCCGGGCAGGTCCGGCTCGGCCTCCGGCGGGCTGTAGGCCCCGGTCAGCGGGGCGGCCAGGGCGAAGCGGGCGAGGTCGCGGACCACGCTGCCCGATGCGTCGGCGGCGATCGCCGCCAGGACAGGACCGGCCTCCGCGCCCGCCGCCCGGGCGAGCACCCAGACCAGGGCATAGCTCGCCCGCGCGGGACCGAGAGCCCGCGCCAGGGCGATCAGGTCCGGGGTGGCCGCGGCCAGCCGCAGCTCGCCGATGCGCCAGAGCAGGCGGTCGCGGTCGCGCTCGGGCCAGTTCTGGTGCAGGCAGGCGGAGAGCCGCGCCCGCAGCACCGCCGCGCGTCCGTCGGCCGTCGCCTCGGCGGCGGCCGGCTCCGGGCCGTCGACCCGCCAGTAGCCGCCGTTGATCTTCGACACGACCACGCTGTCGAACACCCGGGCGGCCGCCTCGGCGGTCACGGGCTGGGGCGTCTTGGCGCCCTCGCGCAGGGTCGCGCCGCGCCGGCCGTAGCGCGTGTTCACGAAGTAGCGCTCGGGCGTCCCGAGGGCCTCGTTCTCGATCAGATCGACGTCGTAGACCTTGTCGGAGGTGGCGTCCCGCAGGTGAAGGCGCGCGGAGCGGACGACCCTCATGCCACCCCGTCGGCCTGCGGGCCGCGCACCGTCGGACCGGCCTGCGCGGCCGGGACGGGTCGGACCGGGCAAGCCGGGGGGGCGGGTTGGGGTACGCCTGTGCGGCGATCGACGGATCCGCGCATCCGGGCTCCTCGCGAAACGACCGGGACGGGACGGCCCGCGAATCGCGGCGCCCGATGCCGGGGCAGCCTGCCCCAGGGCGCCGGACAGGGCAACCGCTTCACGGCAGCCGGGATCCGATCGCAGGGCGGCGCCAGAGAGGCCAGCCCCGGGGAAGGGAGCGCCATCGCGGCCGCCGAGCCGGCTCCGTCCGTGTCACCTGCGGCCAGCGGAGCATGCCCTCGCTCGCGCGTCGCCCTCAGCGTCACCAAGAATCGGCGGCCCGGCGCAATCGTCGGACCCGGCCGCGCAGCGGCGAACAGTCCAGATCAGGTGGATCGCCCGGGATATCCTACATCGAGACCAAGCACAGCATCAGGATCGCCATCTCGAAGACGATCCATCCACCGAAAACGATGATTAGCTCCCAGTCCCGTCTCTCGTTGTTCTTCGTCGAAGCGTACATGCTCGACCTCCCCGCGGAGCCCGACGGTCCGCAAGCGACTTCACTCGGCAGAATGGAATGCAACGCTGATCAATATTCAACCAGAACCGGCGACGGATTGCAATTCCTCACATCGCCGTAGGAGCACGGATAAATCAATACATCGCCGGGGTGATCGCGCGATCGCGCCATCTTCAAGATGGGAATATCGCATCGCAGCAAGTCTTGTCGGACGGCTCCACCCGCCGGCCCCGATCGGGCTCCATCCGTCCGCGTCGTCCCCGGAATGCCCGGCGCGGCGTGCTCCGTGCCGGCTCGCCGTGGGGTCGAACGGGGCTCGGGGGAGCGGTGCAGGGACCGGGGCGGCACGCCGCTCGGGCGCACCCGTCATCCCGCCGTCATCGGGCTGGCCTAGGGCCACCCCTCCCAACCCTGCGACCGGTTGCGTTCACCCGATGGACTGGCTTGACCTGCCCGACGACCTCTACCCCTCGGCGGATTCCGACGCGAGCCGGATGCGGCTGTACATCGCCGCCGGACTGATCGCGATCGGCGCCGTCGGCCTGCTCGGCGGGATGCTGCACATCCTGCCGGCCTGACGGGCCGCGGGATCGTCGCCGACGGCACCCGCCGTCAGGCGACCTGGATGTCGTGCAGGAAGCCGTCCACCTCCCGCTTCACGTTCAGCGACTGGGTCGCCAGGGCAGCCGCCGCGTTCAGCACCTGCGCGGCGGCCGTGCCGGTCTCGCCCGAGGCGGCCAGCACCCACGCCACGTTGGTCGACACCTCCTGCGTGCCCCGCGCCGCCTCGCCGGCATTGCGCGAGATCTCACCCGTGGCCGCCGTCTGCTCGACCACCGTCGCGGCGATCGCGCCGCTGATCTCGTTGATGCCCACGATCGTGCGCGCGATCTGCTGCGTCGCCTCCGCGGCCTGGCCCGTGGCCGCCTGGATCGCGGCGATCTGGCCGCCGATCTCGTCGGTCGCCCGGGCGGTCTGGCTCGCGAGTTCCTTCACCTCGATCGCCACCACGGCGAAGCCCCGGCCCGCCTCCCCGGCGCGGGCCGCCTCGATCGTGGCGTTGAGGGCCAGGAGATTGGTCTGCGCGGCGATCCCCGAGATCGTCGTCACCGCCGCCCCGATCTGATCGGCGGCGGCCCGTAGGCTGGCCATGACGGCATTGGTCGCCTCGGCCTCACGAGCTGCGTGACCGGAGATCTCGGTGGAGCGGACCACTTGCCGTTCGATCTCCTTCAGCGACGCGACCATCTCCTCGGCGGCGGCCGCCACCGTCTGGACATTGGCCGAGGTCTGCTCGGCGGCCGAACTGGAGGCGGCGGCCTGCCCGTTGGTCTTGTCGGCCACATCGGTCATGGCGCGGGCCGTGGCATCGAGTTCGGTGGCCGCCGCGGTGACAACCTCCAGGGACTGGCCGATGCTCCTCTGGAAGGCCTGAACGAGTTGGTCGACCCGGTCGGCTCTGCGCTGGCGGGCCTCCTGCTCGGCGGCCTGGGCCGCCTCCAGCTCGGTGCGGGCGAGGGCGTTCTGACGGAAGACCTCCACCGCCTTGGCCATGGCGCCGATCTCGTCCGCGGCCGCCTGCGCGGGCACGACGACGGCGGTGTCGCCCGCGGCCAGGCACCGCATCACCTCGGTCATGCGGGCGATCGGTCCGATGATGCTGCGGGCGATCGGGAAGGCCAGCCCCCCGCCCAGCACCAGCGCCAGCGCCAGGAGGACGATCTGAACGGTGCGGGCGCTCGCCACGGCGGCCTCCATGGCCCGGGCATTGTCCTGGACCGCGCGGTTGATCAGGTCGCGCGCGGCGTCGCTGCGCCCATCGATCGCGGTCGCATGGCGCTTGATGCCGGTCTCGAACGCCGTCTTCAGACCGTCCAGGGCATTCACGGTCCCCCGGAAGTCATTGCCATAGGCGACCAGACTCTCCGTGACGGCACGGGCCCGGGAGGCGAACGTGGCGCTGCCATCGGCATCCGCGAAAGCCTTCAGGGCGGCTTCGGCCCTCTCCACGTTCTTGGCGAAGGTGGCCGGCCCGTCCGGGTCGAACGTCGCCAGGAACCGCCAGTTGGCGACGCGGACCAGCAATACGGCGCTCTCGACGGTCTGCGCACGGCCGAGCATCGCCTCGTTGGCGCGGGCGCGCACCTCGGCCACCAGGGTGTTGGTTGCGCCGGTGAGGGCGTCTCCCCCGGTGAACAGGCGCTCCCGGGCTCGGGTGAGGGTGGCGCCCGCCGCTTTGAGGCGGTCCAGTTCCGGTTTCAAGGCCTGCGCCGCGTCGCGGATCTCGGCGTACAGCGTGCGGCGCGACTCCGCGGATGCCAATCCGATCAGCGTCTCACCCGTCTCCTCGATTCTGCGGCGCGTCTCCTCAAGGGCGGCGATCCGCTCGGGCGTCGGAGCGAGGCGGTACTGCTCGGCTTGTCCGGCGAGGCGCGGGGCGAGGCTGTTCGCCGTGAAGATCGTCCGCGCGATCAGCTCCAGGCGGCCGCGCTGCGCGTATTGCTCATTGATGATTTTTTGCTGGTAGAGCGAGTACCCGCCAATACAGCCAGAAATCAGAACAAGAAGACCAAACCCCGCGTAGAGTCGCAATCGAATACCTACGCCCATGACCTCACATTCCAATGCCTGCAAATCATTCGATATCGGATATCGTTTCAATCCGAAGAAATGCATGCGATGTCAAGCTTGCGGTCACCTCTTCGGTAGAAAAATGATTCAAATATATTTGCTATATTTAGACCGATCTTGCATTCGACCGGGTCCGGCTCATCCTTGATGCAGGAATTCGATCCGTATCCGCCGTCGATCGATACTTGATGTGAATCAGCACCGCGGCGCCTCCCGGTGCGCCCCGGATCCGGCCCGGGTCGGGGAACCGGAGCCGCCGGCCCGCCCGAACCGCGCGTAGAGCGCCGGCAGCACCACCAGGGTCAGCAGGGTCGCGCTGATCAGGCCGCCGATCACCACGGTGGCCAGCGGCCGCTGCACCTCCGCGCCCGTGCCGGTGGCGAGCGCCATCGGCACGAAGCCCAGGGACGCGACCAGAGCGGTCATCGCCACGGGCCGCAGCCGGGTGAGGGCGCCCGCGCGGATCGCCGCCCGCAGCGGCTGGCCCTCGGCGACGAGCTGCTTGATGAAGGTCAGCATCACGAGGCCGTTCAGGACCGCCACCCCCGAGAGGGCGATGAACCCGACCGCCGCCGGCACCGACAGCGGCATCTCCCGCAGCCACAGGGCGGCGATGCCGCCGGTGAGCGCCAGCGGCACGGCGGAAAACACCAGGAGCGCGTCCCGCGCGCCGCCCAGCGCCGAGGTCAGCAGCAGGAAGATCAGGAAGAAGCAGACCGGCACCACCACGGCGAGGCGCGCCTGAGCCGAGGCGAGGTTCTCGAACTGCCCGCCCCAGGTCAGGAAGGAGCCGGCCGGCAGCGTCACCTGCGCGGCGACCTTGGCCTGCGCCTCCGCCACCAGAGAGCCGATGTCGCGCCCGCGGACATTGGCGGTGACCACCACCCGCCGCCGGCCGTTCTCGCGGCTGATCTGGTTCGGCCCCTCGCTGACCGAGAACTGCGCCACCTGCCGCAGGAGCACGGAGGCGGCCCGGCCGTTCGCCCCCAGGGGGAGCGGGACGGGCAGGTTCTCCAGGGCCTCCCGGTCCTCGCGGACCTGATCGGTCAGGCGCACGACGATCGGCACGCGCCGGTCGCCCTCGAACACGGTCCCGGCGTCCCGGCCGCCCATGGCGGCGCCGATCACGTCCTGGATCGCCCCGGTGCTGAGGCCGAGCCTCGCCGCCTCGGTCCGGTCGATCTTGATTTCGAAGACCGGCAGGCCGGCGATCTGCTCGACCTTCACGTCGTCGGCGCCCTCGATGCCCCGCAGGATCGCGGCGATCCTGTTGGCGGTCTCCAGCATCGGCTCGAAGGCGTCGCCGAACACCTTGACGGCGAGGTCGCCCCGGGTCCCTGCGAGCAGCTCGTTGAAGCGCAGCTGGATCGGCTGGGAGAACTCGTAGACGTTGCCGGCGAGCTCGCTCAAGGACGCCTCGATCCGCTCCTGCAGCGCGGCCTTCGACAGGCCCGGGTCGGGCCAGTCCGCCTGCGGCTTGAGCATCACGAACGTGTCGGAGGAGTTCGGCGGCATCGGGTCGGTGGCGACCTCGGCGGTGCCGGTCTTCGAGAACACGTAGGCGACCTGCGGGAACTCGGCGATCGCCCGCTCCACCTTGAGCTGCATCGCCTGCGACTGCGTCAGGGAGGTGGACGGGATCCGGGTGGCGTTCAGGGCGATGCTCTTCTCGTCGAGCTGCGGGATGAACTCGGTCCCGAGCCGGGCGGCGAGCAGGCCGGCCCCCGCGACGAGGAGGAGCGCCGCCCCGACGAACGGGGTGGGCGCCCGGATCGCCGCGGCGAGGACCGGCCGGTAGAGCGCCTTCAGGCCGCGCATCAGCGGGTTGTCGGCCTCGGTGACGCGGCCGGTGAGGGCGATGGCGATCAGGGCCGGGACGAAGGTCAGCGACAGCACGAAGGCCGCGGCGAGAGCCAGGATGACGGTCAGCGCCATCGGCTGGAACATCTTGCCCTCGACTCCCGTGAAGGTCAGGAGCGGCACGTAGACCAGGATGATGATCGTCTGCCCGTAGAGGGACGGCTTGATCATCTCCTCGGCCGAGGCCCGCACCGTCTCCAGGCGCTCCTCCAGGTCGAGGGCGCGCCCGAGGGCGTGCTGGCGCTCGGCGAGGTGGCGGAGCGCGTTCTCGGTGATGATCACCGCCCCGTCGACGATGAGCCCGAAATCGAGCGCCCCGAGGCTCATGAGGTTGGCCGAGATCCTGCCCTCGACCATCCCGGTCACGGTCATCAGCATGGCGATCGGGATGACCAGCGCGGCGATGAGGGCCGCCCGGATGTTGCCGAGCAGCAGGACCAGGACGACGATCACGAGGGCCGCGCCCTCGGCGAGGTTCCTGGCCACCGTCCGGATCGTGGCGTCGACCAGCTGCGTCCGGTCGAGGACCGTCTGGACCACGATGCCGGGGGGCAGGGCGCGCCGGATCTGGTCCAGGCGCGCGCCGACGGCCGTCGCCACCGTGCGGCTGTTCTCGCCGATCCGCATCAGGGCGGTGCCGATGACGGTCTCCCGCCCGTCCTCGCTGGCCGAGCCGGTGCGCAGGTCGCGCCCGATCCGCACCGCCGCGACGTCGCGGATCCGCACCGGCACGCCGCCGCGGCTGGCCACCACCACGTCGGCGATCGCCTCGGGGCTCTCGAGGCGGCCGGCCGCGCGCACCACGTAGCTCTCGCCGTTATCCTCCAAGTAGCGGGCGCCCTGGTTGGCGTTGTTGGCCTGGAGCGCCCGGGCGACGTCCGCGAAGGACAGGTCGAGGGCGGTGAGCTTCGTCGGGTCGGGCTGGACGTGGTACTGCTTCTCGAAGCCGCCGATCCCGTCGACGCCGGCGACGCCGGGAACGGACTTGATCTGCGGCCGGATGATCCAGTCCTGGACCGTGCGCAGGTAGGCGACCTGCTCCAGCTCCGATCCGAGGGTCTGGCCCTCCGGGGTGCGGTAGCTGCCGTCCGGCTGCCAGCCCGGCTGTCCCGCCGGCACGACCGTGCGCTCCGCCGGCGGCGCGTACCGGACCGACCACATGGTGATCTCGCCGAGGCCCGTGGAGATCGGACCCATCCGCGGCTCGACCCCGGAGGGCAGGTCCTCCCGCGCCTGGGCGAGGCGCTCGGCGACCTGCTGGCGGGCGAAGTAGATGTCGAGGGTCTCGGCGAAGACCGCGGTGACCTGCGAGAAGCCGTTGCGCGACAGCGAGCGGGTGTACTCGAGGCCCTTGATGCCGGCGAGGGCCGTCTCCACCGGGTAGGTGACCTGGCGCTCGACGTCGGCCGGCGACAGGGACGGCGCCAAGGTGTTGATCTGCACTTGGTTGTTGGTGATGTCGGGCACCGCGTCGATGGGGAGCCGCGTGAGCGCGGCGGCGCCGAAGCCCGACGCCAGCAGCACGAGGAGCAGCACCAGCCAGCGCTGGCGGACCGAGACGGCGAGGATGCGGCTGATCATGGCGCGATCCTCAGTGGTCGTGGTCGGCGTCGGCCTTGCCGAGCTCGGCCTTCAGCAGGAAGGTGTTGCCGACCGCGATCTCGGCGCCGGCCTCGAGCCCGGCGGTGACCTCGTGGGATTCGTCGTCGGACCGGCCGAGGGTGACCGGCCGCGTCTCGAACCCGTCCGGATTGCGCACGAAGACGACGCTCCGGCCCTCGATCGTCTGGACGGCCGCCTTGGGGATCCGGACCGGGACCACGTCCTGCGCGATCTCGACTTCGGCGGTGACGAAGGTGCCGGGCCGCCACGCGAGGTCGGGGTTCGGCAGGGCGACGATCACCCGGGCCGAGCGCGTGTCGGCGTTGAGGAAGGGGCTCACGAAGATCACCCGCCCCTCCGCGCGGTTCTCGGCATCGCCCGACCGGGCGGGCGTGACCGTCACGCGGGCGCCCTCCCGCACCTGGGCGAGGTCGAGGGTCGGCACCGACAGCTCGATCCAGACCGTCGAGAGGTCCGCCACCGTGTAGAGGTCCGCCGGATCGCCCTCCTTGCCGACCGCCGTGCCGACATCGACCTTGCGCTCGACGATCCGGCCGGCGAGGGGCGTGCGCAGGGGGTAGCGGCGCAGGGTCGACTGGTTGGGGGTCGCCTCGTCGCGCTTCTGGGCGGCGGCCACCTCGGCGGCGTCGAGACCGAGCGCCGAGAGCTTCTGGCGGGCGAGGTCGACACGGAGCCGGTTTTCCAGGTAGGCGGCGCGCGCGGTCTCGAAGGCGGCCTCCGAGGCGCTGCGCGAGGCGAGCAGCTTCTGCTGGCGCTCGAAGTTGATCGTCTGCAGCTCGGCCTGGACCTGGGCGGTGAGGTACTCGCTCTTGGCGTCGGCGACCTCGCGGCTGTCGAGGATGGCGACGACTTCGTCCTTCTGCACGGTGTCGCCCAGGCGCTTGCGCATCTCCGCCACGGTCCCGACCACCCGGGCCGGGACGCGGGCGATCCGGTCGGTGTCGGGGGTGATGGTGCCGGGCACGAGGAGGTGGCGCGCCAGCGTGCCGCCTGCGACGCGCCGGGTGGTGATGTCCTGGCCCGTCACTCGGTCGGGCCGCATCCGGATCGTCGGCTCCGCGTGGGCCTCGCCGTCACCGGGGGCGTGTTCGCCGTGCGCGTGATCGTCCGACGCCGTAGGCCGGGTCCGAACCCGATCCCGGCCTTCCCCGGCCGCGGGAGGTCGGGTGAGGCCGACGCTGGCGAGGGTCTGCCGGAGGAGATCGGGCAGGGCGGGAACGGCGGCGCCGAGGGCGATGCCGGCGGCCAGAAGGGCCGCGGACAGGAGGATGCGCATGGGAAAGCTGCTCGGCCGGGACGGCGGGCGGCCGCGCGCGGCGGTCCCGGAGGGTCCCGTTCAGGTGTCGCGTGAGGGCGAACCCGGAGCCGGTCCGGCATCCGGGCGGGACGCCGCCCGCGGGCAGCGTCGGCTCACGCGCGGGGAGGCCGCGGCAGCCGGTCGGGACTGACGGAGGGGCGGCCCTGGGCGAGGGCGCCTGGCAGGGGCCGGCCCGGGACGGCCGGGGGCGCGACATCGGTCGCCTCCAGCCGGGCGGCCTGATGGCAGCCGCAATGGCGGTGCTCGCCGAGGCCGGGATCGGCATCCGTGGACGCAGCCGCCGCGTCGAGGACCGGTCCCTCGCTGCGGCTGTGATGCCCGCCCCCATGGAAGGCGAGGTCCGCCGCGAGGCCGACGCCGGGCGCGGCGACGGTCAGCGTTAGGACGAGCGCCAGCAGGGCCGCCACGAACGCCCGCCAGCCGCGCACCCCGGCCGGGCGCCTATGCCGAACCCCGAAGGTCATCGCGGCCCTTATGGGCCATCCGGGGCCGAGGGCACAAGCTCCGCAGGCCGAGCCCGCTCAGGCCGCCAGCTTCAGAACCCAGTCGTAGAAGTCCGCCCAGGTCTCGGTCCGCGCCGGCGGCACCGCCGCAGACCCGGCCTCGGCGGACCCGACCTCGGCAGACCCAACCTCGGCAGACTTGGCCGCCTCGGCCTGGGCGCGGACGTCCCGGGGGGCACAGCCGAACTCGGCGCGGAAGGCCTGGGTGAAATGCGCGGGACTTTCGAACCGCCAGCGATACGCCACGTCCGCGATGCGGGCGAAGCGCCCGTCCCCCGTGGCGAGGTCGCGGTAGGCGCGCGCGAGCCGGCGTTGGCGGATGTAGCCGGATACGCCGCCGAGGGGGACGAACAGCCGGTACAGGGCACTGCGCGAGACGCCGAAACGGCGCCCGATCGTCTCGGCACTCAGGTCCGAGGCGGACAGCTCGGCCTCGATGAACCGCCGGATGGCGAGGAGGAGGGGTGCCCGCTCGGGCAACTGGCCGCCGCGCTCCTCGTCCCGCGGCAGGCCCAGGGCCGCGGCGCCGAGCAGCGCCGCCGTGGCCTCGGCCGCCGCAGCGGCCTCCGGATCCGAGAACCCGGTCGCGTGCGCGCTGAGGGAGCGCAGATGGTCGCTGAGCATCCGGCCGAACGGGGTCGCCCCCCGGATCACCGCCCCGTGCAGCGCGTCGAGCGCGCTCTCCCGGCCGCCGAACAGCGGGCGCGGTAGTACCACCGTGACGGCCTCGTAATCCGTCGAGGCCGCGGAGAGCGGGCGCGAGAGGTCGAGGATGCAGATGTCGCCCGGCGCGCAGTCCTGCTCCCAACCGCCGATCGCGATCCTGGATTGCCCGGACACACGCATGTGGGCGACGATGTGGTCCACGCCCATCCGGGCCACCAGGGCGGGCTCGCGCACGAACCGGAGCCCCGAGGCGCGGGCTCTGCAGACGATCGCGGTACCGAGGTGCCGGACCCGGGACTGTCCGCGGAAGTCGGACAGATCCTCTTTGCGGATCGTGAAGTCCCAGAACGGCGCGACCGCATCCCGCCAGTCGTCGGCCTGACGCGGGCCCGGACTCTCACCCGTGAGCTGCAGGATCGGTTTCGGTTGCATCGCCCGTGAACAGTCTCGGGCCGCGCGCAGCGCCGGCCCTGCGCCAGTATGGCGATTCTAGCTGCTTAGAACAGAGGCACGCCGTTCCAATCAGCGGACTCTGGGGCTCACGGCGGACTCGCGCCTCGGATCGTCGCCCTGGGTCGGACGGAGTCCCCATACAGAAAGTCCCGCGGACCGAAGGGCCGCGGGACGGGAAGTAGCACGGTTGTGAGGATCCGGATCTGCGGCCGTTATGGTTAACCGTCGGTTACCGCCCGCTCGGCGCCGCACCGCTGCCGGTGGCGCCGTTGCCGGTGCTGCTGTCGCCGGCCGGGGCACCGGGCGACGAGGTGTTACCGTTGGGCGTGCTCTGCGCGGCGGCCAGCCCGGCGCTGCCGGCGACGAGGGCGAGGGCGAGCAGGGCGGATTGAACGGTTCGGCTGGTCATGGCTCTCCTGAATCCCGATCGGGTTCTCGATGTGCCGGCCCATACCGGCGTTCCTCTGAGAACCGTCGCGGCCCCGGCCTGTTCCCGGCCGGCCAATCCACCGCGGGCTTGGCCGGTCTACGGCAGGACTTAGCCGGCCGGCGGCGAGACTCGGCCGGCCGGCGGCGAGACTCGGCCGGCCGGCGGCAGGACTCGGCCGGCCGGCGGCAAGACTCGGCCGGCCGGCGGCAAGACTCGGCCGGCGGCGAGACTCGGCCGGCGGCGAGACTCGGCCGGCGGCGAGACTCGGCCGGCCGGCGTAAGGGAGGTGAGCCGGCTCCCGTTCTGCGGGGAACTCCCGGACGGCCCCTCAGCTTGTCCGGACATCGAGCCCGGGAGCGTGGCGTGAAGGTGTTCCGGATCACGCAGGTCGCGACGGGGACGATCCTCTGGATCGGTTCGGCGCGGGATTCCCACGCGGCCCTGGACGCGATGGCGCGCGCAGCCGGTTTCCGCGATCGGAGCCGGATCCCGCCCCACCTGCGGGCCGGCGGCCTCCACATCGAGGGCGTGGAGGCCTGAGTCCCGCCGCGCCCGCCGACGCCTCGGAGGAGGACCATGACCAAGCTGTTCATCGCGCAGGTGCGGGACGCCGCAGGCGAGCGTCCCCTCGTGACGGTTCGGGCCGAAGCCGAAGGCGAGGCGCGCCTGTTCCTGACGGCGGCCTATCCAGAGGCCGAGATCGCCCACGTCGCCGAACCCGGCGAGTGGACGAGCAGCGCCGATACCGGATCCCGGGCCGGCGACATCCGCGAGCATCCCGGCGTCACGTGGCAGCCTCCCTCGCGCCTTGGGGGTTGAGCCTTGGGGGCTGAGCCCCTTTCGCCCGGACCGGCCGCCGCGGTCCGGCACGCACCGGGTGGAACCGGGCGTTTGCCGACACGGGCGATTGCCGACAATTGGAGTGATGCCCTTCACGCGCCCTCAGGGCCGCGCACCGAGAGTGCGGCATGAGTTCCGGCGATCCGACACCCCGCCTGTTCGCGGCCGCAGCCTCCCTCACCGGCACCGGGATCCTGATGTGCCGGACCGAACCGTCCTGGGACGGGATCCTGATCGGCCTGCTCTGCCTCGGCCTCTGGGCGCTCGGCACCTTCGCGGCGCGGCCGATGCGCCCCACCGTGCCCGCTCCGCCCCGTCGTCGGCCGATCGTGCTGGAGGCGGTGGTGGTCGAGACACCCCGGTACCCGCTGGAATTGCTGCCCGCGCCCCGGCCGGCGGCCGGGAGAAGCGGCGGGGCACCCCCCTCCCGCCTGCCGGACGTGCCGACGCATCGGCAGCGCGTAATCGAGCGCTACACGCGCCAGCGCCGCTAGGGCATCGATCCGAACGCAACCGTCCGCGCTGTCTGGAGAAGTGAGGCCTCCACAAAGGCCTCGGGCTCAGGCGCAGGGACGACGTGGCCGCCTCTGAGCCCGAGGGCGCGACAGCTCCCGCACCGCCTGGCCCCTCCGCGCGGCCTGCCGCCGATCCGGGGCTCGGCGTGGCCGTCCCGGGCGCGGGCTCCGGCCGCCGCGATCGCCGACCCGCACCGAGACCGTCCGCGGACCCGATGAATCTGGTATGGAGCACGGTCGAAGCGTCGAACCGAGGAGGGGTGAATGGACCGCGGCATCCCCGCCATCCGGATCGGCACACAGCCAGCGCCCAGGGTTCCGCTCCGAGGCCCCGGCGCCGCGCCGAACCCCGACAGGCCGGGAGATCAGCATGGCCCCGCCTGAGACCCCGGTGTGCTACCGGCTGCAATGCATCGTCCACCGGGAAAGCGCCGGCGGCATCATCATCCACGACGAGACGCTTCCCGGCCTCACCGAGGCGGCGGCGGTCGCCGCCGCGAAGGCGCGATTCGCCCAGCTGCGCGCCAACCGGTCGGGCTCGGCGGCCCTGCGGGATCCGGCCGGCCGGGTCGTCTGGTCCGCGCGGCAGAACACACCGCCCCCCAGCGCGCCGGCCGATCCGCCTTAGAGCCCCCCGAACGGGAGCGGTCATGTAAGGTGCTGCGGCTCCAGATCGATCACCGGTCCGCCCACGTCGAAGAAGTCATCCTCGAACGGGAGCGCCGAATCCGGCTCGTCGGCGTCCCGCCGGCCGAGCGGCAGGAGCGCGGACAGGATTCCGAGGCAGAGCGCGCCGGCAACGCAGGCAACCAGGATCGCGATGCTCATGACGGGACCCTTGGGCGCGGCGTGCGGCGGCCGCATCAGGCACCGACAAGGTTAAGGCCCGGTTCCCGCCCACCGCACTCGGAATCGCCCCCGCCGGCGGCGTGCCCTCACCGCCGCGCGGGCTCCTTGTCCTGCTGCCGGTCGACCTCGTCGCGCAGGCCGTGGCCGGCCATGAGGATCTCGGCCATGAAGGCCCCGATGGCCGCCACGGTGCAGACCAGCGCCGCCCCGAAGCAGGCGAACAGGATCGAGGCGGTCGCCGCGTCGCGCAGTGCCCCGACGAACAGGGTCAGCACCGCCAGGCCGATCAGGCCGCCGCCCAGCGAGGCCAGGACCACGGCCACGTCCAGCACGAAAGAGCGGCGCCGCAGGAAGGTCAGGCGGCGGGCGAAGCGGGCCGCCTCGCCCGCCGTCCCCCTGGCGGACTCCGCCGTGAGGCTGTCGACCTTGTCGGAGATCCGGCCGAGGCGGGTGGAGAACACGTTCAGCAGCGTTGCCAGTGCCGAGAGCAGGAACGCCGGCGCGAGCGCCACCTGAATGATGTGCGCGATGCTGTCGGGCTCGGTCGAGCTGATGGAGAATCCGAACATCGGCACCTACGCCCGGGGCCCCGTCGCGTCCGGACGGCGGCCGACCCCGTCCCGGACGGAGGCGGGGGCGCGCGAAGGCCTCGAGCCCGGTCCGGTCAGCACGGGAGATCCCCGGCCCGCCGGTACGGGCGCGCCGCGGGGCGCGGGACCGCACGGTCGGGGGCGGACGCGTCGGCCCCGTGCGCCTGCGTCCCGGGGGCCGGCCTCTCCGGCAGGGCAACGGGGTCCATGTGCGTCTCCTGAAATCCCCACGATGACGTGGCCGGCACATAGGGCCGGAGGCGGGCCGGGACAGGCGCGGTCGCCATGCCGGCGCGGACGCAGGGCGGCATCTTCTCCACAGGCCTGAGGAATCAGGTCGCCCCGGCTCGCCCGCGACGGGGACGGAGACGGGTGCGAGATCTGCCCTTTCCCCGCGATCGATCCCGCCGCGAGACCACGGCAAGAGTCACGGTCGCGAGTTTAAGACGAGGATCGGATCGGACACTGGTCCGACCGTCCAGACCTGCCGCCGGCAGTCACCAGGTCTGGGCGGCGACTGCGGTCGCCCCGCGGACGACTGGTCCGCTGCCGTCCCGAAGCACCGGAAACCCTGCATGCGGCAGAAAACAGCCGAAGCGACCCACCCCCGGGGGGCGGCCGTAAATTAATGTTAACCGCTTTCAGGGCCGCCGGCGGGCTTGCGGGCCGGCCGCCGGTAGGATCTAGTGACAATCGAAGCTTCCTGGTTGGTCCTGGGAACGTTCACGAACGAACTGACGCCCCGTCCGCACTCGCGCGACGGGGCATTTTGTTTCCGGAAACACTCGGATAGAAATTTTCGTCTGCGCATCGACCGATCAATGCCGTGATGTGCTCCAACGCACCCGACCGTTCCGGCCCGAAAGCCCGATTCCGGGCTGTTGCAGCGCTGCACTATCGCGGGACCGCATCCTGCCGTTCTGTCCGCCTCGCATACATCCCGCACAACGGGAGACAGAGGACCAGATGATCAAGAAGCTTCTTCTCGCGAGCACCGCCACGGCCCTCCTCACCGGCGCCGCTTCGGCCGCCGACCTTCCGCGCCGGGCCGCTCCGCCGCCGGTGTTCACCCCGGTCCCGGTGTTCACCTGGACGGGCGCCTACTTCGGTATCAACGCCGGCTACGCCTTCGACGCCAGCAGCAACAACACCAACAGCTTCGCCGTGCCCGCCCCGTACGGCAACGGCACCACCGCGTTCTTCAACCAGCGCAACCAGGAAGGCTTCTCCGGCGGTGGCCAGATCGGCTACAACTGGCAGCTGACGCCCGGCTCCGGCGTCGTGTTCGGCATCGAGGCCGATGCCCAGTACCTCGACTTCGGCCGCAGCCGGAACAACGCCCTGCTCGTCGGGCCGCTCGCCCCCGGCTACTACGTCACCGACCCGCGCGGCCTCTCCAGCCTCGACTTCTTCGGCACCGTGCGCGGCCGCCTCGGCTACGCCTTCGACCGCGTGCTGTTCTACGGCACCGGCGGCTTCGCCTACGGCTCGGGCAGCGCCGACCGCTCGTTCGGCGGCTATGCCGGCAACGACAGCTTCCGCACCGGCTACGCCGTCGGCGGCGGCATCGAGTACGCCCTGCCCACCGAGTCGTTCCTGAACTTCTTCCGCTCCTCGGCGGTGACGCTCAAGGTCGAAGGCCTGTACGTCAACCTCGACCGCAACACCCGCAACCAGGGTGCGTTCGTCATCAACGCCGCCAACAACTTCCCGGTGGCGTACAACAACATCGGCCGCCGCTCCGACGAGTTCGCCGTCATCCGCGCCGGCCTGAACTACAAGTTCGGCTCGTACTAAGAACCCCGCGCGGTGGCGCCCCCCAGCACCGCGGGGGGCGCCGTCCCGGTAACCGGGACAGGGCGAGGTCCTCTGGACAGACCGCATCCCCTCTCGACCTTGAGCATCCCCAGCCCGATCAAACTGGCCGCTTGAGCCGAGGAGCGTCCCGGGAGTCTCTCCCGGGACGTCTTGCGTCATGGCCGACGCCGGCCCGCGTCACACCTCAGGCGTGGACGGCCTGCGCCAGCTGCGCCTTCGACATCCGCGACCGACCGGGCACGTTCTGCGCGCGGGCCTCGCGCATGAGGGCGGCCTTCGTCGTCCCGGTTTTGCCGCCCGATCTGCCCCTTGTCCGGCCGTCGCCGACGCGCGCCGCGGCGGCCTTCTCGGCGGCGGGCATCGGCTGCTTCGAGAACTGCTTGCCCTTGCGGGTATCGGCCCGCTTCTTGGCCGTGCTGGCGGCGTATTCCGCGTCGGTCAGAGTCTCACGGGCCTTCTTGGGCAGGTAGCGCTCGCCGGTCTTGCCGCTCGCCTGACCCGACTTCGTGCCCCAATCCTCGTCGGTCCATTACCGGAGATGGTTGTCGGGCGTCGTCTTGCCGGCGTAGCCGCCGCCTTCCTTCTTGTACGCGGCGGTCGCCATCTGCGCCTTGCGCGCCGACCACTGGCCCGGCTTGCCGCCCGCGTCGGAATTCGTGACCCGGGTCTTGACCTTGTCCCACAGCGCGGGGTCGGTCTTCTTGGCGGTTCCGGCCATCGTCGCGCCTCACGAAAACGATCTGGCGGACAACACGAGCCCTGCCGCTCCGTTCCTGCGGCGCGTTTCCCTCCGCGCGCCGCAACGGCGACCGCCTCGGCGCCCCGCGGGGAAGCCGGATTGTTTGTTTCTGGACCATAATGGCTGAGGTCAGCCCGCATTCAGGCCCGATGACCATTCTTCCCCCGGTCGCGCCCCCGGGCTGCCCGGCGCGCGACCGAACAGAAGGTCTGAAGATGATGCACGTGAAGATGTACGCGGCCGCCGCGGCCGTCGTCGGCGGCCTCGGCTTGGCCTCCGCCAGCGCGGCGCCCCTGGCGCCCGCCGGAGCCGACACGATCACTGGCCCCTCGGCAGTCAGCACCGTCGCCTTCGGCTGCGGTCCCGGATGGGCGCCCGGCCCGTACGGACGCTGCCGGCCGATCTACCGCCGTCCGCGCTTCTACGGCCCGCGCTGCTTCTTCCGCCCGACCCCCTTCGGTCCGCGGCGGGTCTGCCGCTACTGACGCGTCGGGCCGGCGCCGATCCCGGCGCCGGCCCGTCCGCGCGAGCCAGGACCGATCCCCGGACGACCGATCGTCCGAACAGAGGATGCGGGCACGGGACGAGACAGCGACGTTGAGCCGGTCGTGGAGCAACCACGGCGTCTTCGGCACGACGGAGGTTGAACCGTGATCCTCGCGTTCCTGAAATCCATCCGGAAGAGCCGCGTCGCGGCGCGGAATTTTCGTCTCCTGTCCGCCCTCGACGAGGAGATGCTGAGCGATATCGGGCTCGACCGGCGCACGCTCCGCGCCTTCTGCGAGAATGGCTGCGCGCACCGGCCGGGGCCGCCGCATGAGGCGGAGGCCTACGGGAGGGCCGGGATGCCCGGCGCCCTCCGGATCGCCTTCCGTTGAGCCGCCCCGAGCCCGGCCTGACCGATCAGAGCTCGATGCAGATCTTGCCGAAGTGGCGGTTGCTCTCCTGGTGGCGGAACGCCGCGACGAGGTCGTCGAGGGGGTAGCGGCTGTCGACCACCGGCCGCAGCCCGCAGGCCTCGATCCCGCGGATCATCTCGATCTGGTGGCGCCGGCTGCCGACTAGGACGCCCTGCAGGCGGATCTGGCGCAGCAGCGCCGGCACCAGCGGCAGCTCGCCTGCCAGCCCCGACAGGATGCCGATCACCGAGATGTGGCCGGCGACGCGCACGGCCGCCATGGACTGCGCCAGCGTCGCCGGCCCGCCGACGTCGAGGACGTGATCGACGCCGCGCCCGTCCGTCAGGCGCCGGGCGGTCTCGCCCCAGGCCGGATCGGCGCGGTAGTTGATCAGGTGATCGGCGCCCAGCCCGCGCAGGCGCTCCAGCTTGGCGTCGCTGGAGGAGGTTGCGATCACCATGGCGCCCGCTGCCTTGGCGAATTGCAGGCCGAACAGTGACACGCCGCCCGTGCCCTGCACCAGCACGACGTCGCCGCTCTTCAGGCCGGCATCGGCGTGCAGCGCCCGCCACGCGGTGAGCGCTGCGGTGGTGAGCGTCGCCGCCTCGGCGTGGTCCCAGCCCTTCGGGGCGCGGGTGAAGGCGGTGGCCGGCGCGGTGACCCGCCCGCGCGCATAGCCGTCGACGCCGTCGCCCGGCACGGTGGCGAAACCCTCGACCAGGGGCGTCCCCTCGGTCCAGGTCGGGAAGAACGTGCTGACCACCCGGTCGCCCACGGCGAACTCCGCCGCGCCGGATCCCACGGCCTCGACCTCGCCGGCACCGTCGGACAACGGGACGCGCGGCTCGCTCGGCCCCCAGAGGCCGCTGACAACGGCGTAGTCGTGATAGTTGAGGGAACTCGCCCGCAGGCGGACCGTGATCTCGCCGGGGCTAGGCTCCGGCACCGGCCGCTCGCCGAAGCCGACCTTGTCGAAACCGCCCCCCGGCTGGACGATCACGGCCCGGGCTGTCAATCCGCTCATGGCGCACCTGTCTGTCCGCGGTCATGGCCGCAGGGGCGGGAAACTGGCAGCCCGCGCGGCCGCCGTCGAGGGGTGGGCCGGTGCGCGCCGGCCCGCACAGGCGCACGACCTTGCCGCCGTCCCGCCCCGGCGGCAGGCTGAGGAATCGCAGGCTCGTTCCGAGCAGGACGTTCCGAGGAGGAGAGACCGTGTCGCCCGAGCGCATCGTTTTGGCTGAAAGCATCGCGCCGACAGCATCGAAGGTCTTCGCCCAAGCCGGACTGCGCGACATCCGGCCCGTTCCGCGTGCCATCGAAGCCGACGATGCGCACGACCTCGCCGGCGCCACCGTCCTGGGCATCCGCTCCCGTACGCAGGTCACCGCCGCGCTTCTCGACGCCCTGCCGGACCTGACCGCCATCGGCTGCTTCAGCGTCGGGACCAATCAGGTCGACCTCGAGACGGCGCGCACCCGGGGCCTGCCCGTCTTCAACGCGCCGTTCTCGAACACGCGCAGCGTCGCCGAACTCACGATCGGCGAGATCGTCATGCTGCTCCGGCGCATCGTGCCGCGCTCGGTCTCGGCGCATGCCGGCGGATGGGACAAGTCGGCCTCCGGCGCCTTCGAGGTGCGCGGCAAGACGCTGGGTATCGTCGGCTACGGGAATATCGGCGCGCAGCTCTCGAACCTCGCGGAGGCGATGGGCATGCGCGTGATCTTCTACGATCTCACCGACAAGCTGCGCCACGGCAACACCGAGCCGGCGGAGAGCTTCGAGGTGCTGCTCGCCGTCAGCGACGTGGTCAGCCTGCACGTCCCCGAGACGCCCCTGACACACGCGCTCATGGGTGCGGAGCGGATCCGCGCGATGAAGCCCGGCGCCTACCTGATCAACAACAGCCGCGGCACGGTAGTGGATCTGGACGCCTTGGCGGCGGCCCTGCGCGACGGGCATCTCGCCGGGGCGGCGATCGACGTCTTTCCCGTGGAACCGACGTCCAACGCGGAGCGCTTCGTGTCCCCCCTGCAGGGCCTGCCGAACGTCATCCTCACCCCCCATATCGGCGGCTCGACCGAGGAGGCGCAGGATCGCATCGGCGCGGAGGTGGCCCGCAAGCTGGTCGACTACATCCAGACCGGCTCGACGCTCGGCGCGGTGAACTTCCCGCAGGTGCAGCTGCCGCCGCGCCTGTCCGGCGCGCGCTTCCTCCATGTCCACCGGAACGTGCCCGGCGTGCTCGGCCAGATCAACGCGATCTTCTCGAGCCGGTCGCTCAACATCGACGCGCAGTACCTCCAGACGGACGGCGAGTTCGGCTACGTCGTGGTGGACGCGTCGGTGCCGTCGGGCGAGGCGGAGGGGGTGCTCCGCGCGCTGCGGGCCATCGACGGCACGGTGCGGACGCGCCACCTCCGGCCGGCAGCGGGGTGAGGGTCCCGCCGACCGCTGGCCGGTCGCAGTGCGCCGCTCACGCCCCCCGCAGCGGCTACGATGGTCACACGTCCCGGTTGGCCGCCGACACTGGCGGCGGGACGCACCTTGCCCCCTCTCCCGTGCGGGAGAGGGACCGTGCGCCCAACCTGCGGCCGTTCCGCCGAGCCTGTCGTGTGAACTGGGTTGCCCGGACGAGGGGCGAGCCGCGGATCCGGCCGCCCCCCGCAGCTCAAGGCCGCGGCAGGGTGTGCAGCGCCTTGAGGAAGACGTCGACCTCCGCGCGGGTGTTGTAGAAGGCCAGCGAGGCCCGCACCGACTGGTCGATCCCGAACCGGCGCAGGGCCGGCAGGGCGCAGTGATGGCCGGAACGCACCGCGATGCCGTGCGCATCGAGGTGGCGGGCCACCGCCGCGTTCTCCTGCCCGGCGATCACGAAGGACATCACGCTCGCCTTCTCCCGGGCCGTGCCGATCAGGCGCAGGCCCTTCACGTCGGCGAGACCGGCCTGCGCGTAGTCCAGGAGGTCGTGCTCGTAGGCGGCGATCGCCGGCAGGCCGAGGCCCGCGAGGTAGTCGAGCGCCGCACCGAGGCCGACCGCCCCGGCGATGTCGGGCGTGCCCGCCTCGAACTTTTCCGGCGCGCCCTTGTAGACCGTCCGCGCGAAGGTGACGTCCTCGATCATGTGGCCACCGCCCTGCCAGGGGGGCATCGCAGCCAGCAGGTGCGACTTGCCGTAGAGCGCGCCGATGCCCGTCGGCCCGAACACCTTGTGCCCGGAGAAGACCAGGAAGTCCGCGTCGAGGGCCTGCACGTCGAGCGGCATGTGCGGCGCGGATTGCGCCGCGTCGACCAGCACCGGCACCCCGTAGGCGTGGGCAAGCTGGATGATCTCCCGCACCGGGTTCACGGTGCCCAGCGCGTTGGCCACCTGCGTCACCGAGACGATCTTGGTGCGGCCCGACAGCAGCGCCGCGTACTGCTCGAAGATGATCTCGCCGCGGTCGTCGACCGGGATCACCCGGAGCGTCGCCCCCGCCTGCTGCGCCAGCATCTGCCAGGGCACGATGTTGGCGTGGTGCTCGAGGGTCGAGACGATGATCTCGTCGCCCGGGCCGATCTGCGCCCGGCCGTAGGACTGGGCGACGAGGTTGATCGCCTCCGTGGTCCCGCGCAGGAAGACGATGTCGTCCTTCGACGGGGCGTTGAGGAAGCGGCGCACCGCCTCGCGGCCGCCCTCGAACAGGTCGGTCGAGCGCGCCGCCAGGGTGTGGGCGGCCCGGTGAATGTTCGAGTTGTGCCGGGCGTAGAACTCCGCGGTCGCGTCGATCACCCCTTGCGGCTTGTGGGTGGTGGCGGCGTTGTCGAGCCAGACCAGCGGGTGGCCGTTGACGCTCTGGTGCAGGGCCGGGAAGTCCCGGCGGACGTGCTCCACGTCGAAGGGGGCCGCCACCGGGCTCGATCCCTGTGCGGCCAGGCGCGGCGCCGGACCCGTATGGCGCGCCGGCTCCACCCGGGGGCTCGCCGGCGCCCGGCGGGCCGGACCGGGGCCGAGGTTCAGGAAGTAGTAGTCGGAGGCCGGCGCCTCAGGTGCCCGGGAGAGCGTCCCGGTGCGCGCGAAGCGCTCCTGCGCCGCGTCGATTCCATCCCTCGACGGGTCACCCGGCACGCGCTGCGGGGCGCGCGCATGCGCGAAGGCGTTGGCGCGGGGGTGGTCGGCGGCGATCTGCCGGTGCGGCTCCGGACCGCCGGGAAGGGCGGCCGCCAGCGCCGGGGCGCCGGCGAAGGAGAAGTCCGGCAGGGCGGGGCGCGGGCTCGCCGGGCGGACCGGCGGGATCGCCGCCCCATCGGCGAAGGCCGGGCTCGCGGGTACGCGGTTCGGCGCGGTCGGGCCGGAGAGTCCCGGCAGGCCGACCGGGGGCGCTCCGAACGAGCGCGCCGCCAGCGCCGAGGCGTCGGGCTGCAGGCCGGCGGGCTGGCCGCTGGTCGGCGCCGAGGGGATGCCCGCCGGGACGCTGGGCAACGGGGCGCCGCCCGGACCCCGGGGCAGGCCCTCGAGGGCCTGCGGGACCTGGGGGCCTGCGGGGATGGCCGGGGCGAAAGGCTGGCTCGCGGCCTGCCCCTGGCCGTAGATCTCCCGGGCAAGGCGCCCGACGAGATCCGCGTGCGCCACATCGCCGTGAACCAAGTCGCCCGGGCTCGCCCCGGGCAGCCCGAGGGCGGGTGCCTCAGGCGTAGTCATGGTAGTTGCCCAGCAGCACGTTATCGAGGCGGGCGATCGCGTCCTCGACCAGCACGGCGGCCGAGAAGTAGCGGGTCACGAGGTGCGAGGCGATCGAGTGGTCGTTGGTGCTCATGTACCGCACCGACAGGCCGGGCTCGATCTCGCCGGTCACGCCGGACTTCTGCAGGCCGACCACGCCCTGCTCGCCCTCGCCGACCCGCAGCAGCAGGATCGAGGTGGTCTCTGCGCCGGTCACCGGGTCGATGTCGATCGGCAGCTTGTCGCTCGGCACCAGCGGCACGCCGCGCCACGTGATGAACGGCGCGCCGAACAGGTGGACGACGACCGGCGGCACGCCGCGCCGGGTCGCCTCCCGGCCGAAGGCCGCGATGGCGCGGGGATGGGCCACGAAGAAGGCCGGCTTCTTCCAGACCAGGGTCAGCAGCTCGTCGAGGTCGTCCGGGGTGGGCGGGCCGCCGCGGGTGGGGATGCGCTGGCGCGGGCCGACCTCGTGGAGCAGGCCGAACTGCGAATTGTTCAGCAACTCCCACTCCTCTCGCTCCTTCACGGCATCGACCGTGAGGCGGATCTGCTCGCGGAGCTGGTCGATCTCGTTGGAGTAGAGGTCGGTCACCCGGGTGTGGGTGTTGAGGATCGTCTGAATGGTCGAGAGGTGGTACTCGCGCGGATCGACCTCGTAATCCACGAAGGTCGTCGGCAGGCGCGGCTCGCCGGTATGGACCGCCAGCAGCTCGATGCCCTGCTCGCCGTACGAGTTGGTGTGGCCCTTGAGGCGGTCGCGCTCCTCGCGATGCTGGACGATCTTGGCGCGGATCTCCTCGCTCTCCACCGCGGCGGCGTCGAGGGTCAGGAGGGTCACCGCCGACAGGGCCTTCACGGCCGGGGCGGGGGCGCTCCCGCCGGCGAGACCGGCATCGCCGAAATAGTCGCCCTTCGTGGCCAGGCCCTGGCGCAGGCGGCCCTTGTAGGGACCCGACAGGGTCAGCTCGACGGTGCCGTCGGCCACCACCGTGAGGCTGCGGCCCGCGGAGCCCTCCTCGTGGATCACCGCGCCGGCCTTGTGCCGGCTCTCGGTGAACTTGGCCGCCAGCGCCGCGAGTTCGGCATCGCCGAGCCGGCTGAACAGCGGCACGGCGCGGAGGGAGGCGGGACGGATCACCCGGCCCTCGCCGTCCCCCTTGTCCTCGGCGGCGAGGTCGATCCGGCCGGGGCGTGCCAGCACGACGGCGCGGCGGTTGACCCGGTAGACCCCGCCCGCCACGTCGACGAAGGGCAGGAGCCGGAGCAGCCAGCGCGGCGTGTTGGCCGCGTTCTGGACCGAGGTGACGGTCGCCGTCGCAAGATTGCGTGCCGCCTTGGCGCTCACGCTCAGACCCGGTCCGCTCATCGTTCGTCCTCACTCCATCCAAGGTTGCAGGCGCGCCGCACCGATCCGCGCGGCGACGGTTCGCCCCGCCGCGCGCGGGACAAACGCAGGGTGGTCCGATCAAGACTTGACGACGACCACGGCCCGATATGCCGCGCCGATCCCAAGTCAAATTCTGTATTGTCTCGCGATCAGACGGAGATCGCACACAGGTCATCCGGACGGATCACATCCGCGCTCCGTCAGAGACTGGATAAAGTCTGATTCGGCCAAGGGTCAACGAAACAATCTACCCATTTCCGGCTCATTCTTGGAAACGAGTCCCGTGGCATGCACAACGCATGGGACATCGTCATTACCAGACCGGCAGATCAGAGAATTTTATTTTCCGCGATCGGCGGAAGCGGCGGCGTCCGGGCGACTTTGTTGCCAGGAATAATTTTCCGCGCGGCTCAGATCCCATCCCCGTAGCCGAAGGACTGGTCCATGCTGAGCGCCGGTTCCTCGTCCACGGGCAGGCGCGAGACGACCCGGGCGGGCACGCCCGCCACGGTGGTGTGCGGCGGCACGTCCTGCAGCACCACCGCGGCGGCCGCGACCTTGGCGCCGGCGCCGACCCGGATGTTGCCCAGAACCTTGGCACCGACGCTGAGCAGCACCCCGCGCTCAATCTTGGGATGCCGGTCGCCGCTCTCCTTACCGTTGCCGCCGAGCGTCACCGACTGGAGGATCGAGACGTCGTCGGCGATCACCGCGGTCTCGCCGATCACCACGCCGGTGGCGTGGTCGATGAACACCCCGGAGCCGATCCGGGCCGCCGGATGGATGTCGCAGCCGAACACCTCGGAGATCCGGCTCTGGACGTGCAGCGCCAGGGTCGCGCGGCCCTGGTGCCAGAGCCAGTGGCCGACCCGGTAGGCTTCGAGGGCCGCCAGCCCCTTGTAGAACAGGAAGGGGTCGAGGTAGCGGCGGCAGGTCGGGTCGCGCTCGCGGATGGCCACGAGGTCGCGCACCGCATGGACGCCGGCCTGCGGGTCCGCCTCGAAGGCCGAGAGGCACAGGTCCCGCATCGACAGCCGGGCGAGGTCTCCGTCCCCGAGCCGGTGGGCGAGGCGGTAGGCGAAGGCCTGCGCGAGGGAGCGCTGATCGAGGATCGTCGCCTGGATGATGCCCGCGTAGAGCGGCTCCTCGATCAGGGCCGCCGCCGCCTCGGCGCGCAGGGCCGCCCAGACCTCGGCCTCCGCCGTGCCGCGGCTCGTGATGCGCAGGGGCGGCTGGACCACGGCCATCGTGGCATCCGCGGCGGGGACGGCAGAGTGATGCATCGGTCGCCGCCGATCACGCGGCGGGGCGGAACAGGTCGGGCAGGTAGCGCTCCAGGGTGTCGTGCCCCTGGAACTTCACGTCGACGGTGGCCGGCGCATCGCCCGCGCGATGGATGCCCACCACCCGCCCACGGGCATGCCGCCAGATCCCCAGGATCTCGGCGAGGTCGAGCCGCGCGAACACGACCTCGTCACCCTGCATCATCGTCGCTGAGGCCATGGTGTCGGTCCCCCTTCGATCGGCCGGTCGCGGCGGCCCGATCCGGAGCCGGCGCCGCTGGCGAGAAATCTTTTCCGGATGCCCCGGCCCGGCGGAGAAGGTTTCGACCGCGCCCGGTCGAAAGCGGAGCATCATTTTCGCTAAGTATTTGTTACAAAACGATATTTACGCATCGTTCCGCGTTTGGCAAGCCCTGCACCCGGTCGACGGGCGCGCGGCCAGACGCGGCCGCGACGCCGAATCCTTCCCCCGGAGCCGTGCTTCTGCTCCGGGACGCGCAGTCGGCGAACGACCTGCGCTGCAAGTCCTCGTCAATTTGGCAGCACATTCTCAGGCTCGGCCCCTAGATTGAAGGGGTCGACGCGCAGTCGATGCAGGGCCGGATGGAGATTTGCCGTGACCGCCGACACCCGATTGACCGCCCGGATGACTGCGCCGTGTCTGCCGTGTTGCCGCATCCGACAGAAGGAGAGCGTACGACATCAGACACGAAAGGCGACGACCGATGCTGACCTATGACACGACCCCGAACACCCGTCCTGACCTGAGTACCGAGCCGGCCCTGGCCCTCGGCCGGACCCTGTCCGGGAGCGTCCGCTCCCATCCCACGCACGAACGCGCCGCCCTCGCGAGCGCCCTCGACGACGGCCTGATGCCCGACGAGGTGGCCCGAATCCTCGGCGGCCGGCGGGTGACCGAGGCCTTCCCGATCCGATGGGGCGAGAGCCCTGAGGCCTACGCGTCGCGGACCGTGTCCGAGATGTTCGTCGCCTACCTCCAGTAGGCGCGCCGCGGCCGGCCGCGCCGCCCTCTCCGATCATCGACGACGGAAACCTGCCATGCCGATCTTTCCCCGCGGGTGGAGGCGCCGGACGGGGACGGCTGCCTGCGCCCTCGCCCTGGCGCTCGGGGCCGCCGGCCCGTCCGCCGCCGCACGGCTGCCGAAGGGCCATGGCCGGATCCCGGCGGCGGACGGCCCGGACGTCCCGGCCCGGCTCACGGTCGGGCCTGGCGGCGGGGACCTGCGCCTCGCGGGGGACCTCACCGAGGGCGTGGCCGCGCGGGTCGCCGACCTCCTCGCCGCGCATCCGCAGATCACGCGCATCCACCTCACCAGCGACGGCGGGCTGGTGGAGGAGGGCGCGGCGATCGGGGCGCTCGTGGTGGCGCGGGGACTGGCCACCTACGTCCCCGATGCCTGCGCGTCGGCCTGCACGCTGATCTTCGTCCACGGCCGGACGCGCTATCTCGCGACCGGCGGCCGGCTCGGCTTCCACGCCCCCTACGAGATCGGCGCCCACGGCCGGATGCGCCCGGTTGATTCCGCGCCGGAGCGGGCGGCCTACCGGGCCGCGGGCCTTCCGGCGGCCTTCGTGGCGCAGGCTCTGGCGGTGCCTCCGGCCGGGATCTGGATCCCGGATGCGCGGGATCTGCGCGCGGCCGGCATCGTCACCGAGACCGTCGGTCCGGACCGTTTCCCGGATTCCACCCTGGACGCGGACCCGAGCGAGGCCGGAGCCCGCGCCGTGCTCCTGCGGACCCTGCCGATCCTGCGGCAGGCCGAGGCGGCGGCGCTCGATCCCATCGTCCGGTGGTACCGGGACGGCTACGCCTCCGGCCGGCCGGAGGCGGAGACCGCCGCGGGCCTGAGGCGGATGGCCGACACCTACCTGCGGCGGCGCTTCCGGGCCGCCGACGATGCGAGCGTCCAAGCCCTGGGGCGCATGATGCTGACGATGCTGCACGATGCCGGCGGGCGGGACGCGACCGCCTGCGGCATCCTCGCGGCCGGGGACCTCGTGGCGCTGGATGCGCGGCTGCGGGCCGAACGGCCCGCGTCGCACGGACTCGCACCGCTCCTCGCCGGGGCGCAAGCGGGGCAGCGGGACGGGGCGGACGCCCCCGCCTCGGCCGCCGCCCGGTCGACGGATTGCGCCGCCCGGATCGCCGGCGCCCGGCAGGCCCTCGATCTGCCGCTCCCGGCCTCGGCCGCGGCGCTGCGGACATTGTTTCTCGCGGAACCGCAGCAGATCCTTGCGAACGGGTCACGGCCTTAGCACCCCATCCCCCCCCTCGACACGCCGTGCCGGCTCCTATCTGGGGCTCATGCGGCAGCGGCCCGGCAGGATGCCGGCCGGGCAGGGCAGGGGTCGACGGATGCCGAATTATCGCCTGCGTGGAGCGGTTCGGGGTGAGGACGGCGAGATCGGCGCGCCCCGCGTCGACGAGGTACTCACGGCCACCGATGCGAAGGAGGCGGTGCGCCTCGCCAACAGCCGCTCCCTCTCGATCGAGGACGAGGCGGTGAACGCCCTGTGGCTGGTCGACGGGAACGGCGTCCTGCTCTGGTCCCTGCGCCGGGCCGACCGGGACGCCTGACGCCGGCCGCGACGTCCGTCGGTCAGGCCGGCGCGGGCGCACGGCACCGCGGAGATCCGGAGGCCCAGACGCCGCCCCGGGGCCGCAGGGATGAGGGCGCCCCCAGACCGCGCCGGCCTGGCGGGATCCCTGCGCTCGGATCAGGGCCGGGCGAAGCCTTGCGCCCGAAGAAACTAATCCATATAAGTATTCATGATGTGCGATGAAATGTAGGCTGACCTTCCACGCCGTCGTGGAGAAGCTGCCATGCCAAACCCGCTCGCGCACAAGCTAAATTGCTACGTCCGGCTGACGGAAGACGACCGGATATGCTTGGCGCACGGCATCGGCCTGGGCCGCATGGTCGCCGCGCGCACCGACATCATTCACGAAGGCGACGATCCGCGCGCCGTGAACGTGATCCTCGACGGCTGGGCCTGCCGCTACCGGCAGTTCGCCAACGGGCGCCGCCAGATCGTCTCGCTCCTGCTGCCGGGCGACCCGTGCGATCCGCACGTCTTTCTCCTCGACGAGATGGATCATGCGATCGGTGCGATCACGCCGGTCCTCCTCGGCCTGATCTCCGGCGCCGCGATGCAGGGCCTGGTCGCCGGCAACCGGCGGCTCGACCTGGCCTTCCATCGCGAGTCCCTGGCCACCGCGGCGATCCAGCGCGAATGGACGGTCAGCCTCGGCAGCCGCACCGGGATCGAGCGCCTCGCCCACCTATTCTGTGAGGTGCACGCACGGCTGGCGGCGATCGGGCTCACGGACGCCAACACCTGTGCGATGCCGCTGACGCAGAACGATCTCGGCGACGCGATGGGGCAGACCAGCGTACACATCAATCGGACCCTCCAGGAGCTCCGCGGCATGGGGCTGATCACGCTGCGCAGCCGGCGCCTGACGATCCACGATCCGGCGGCGCTCGCCCGACTCGCGCATTTCGACGCCGCCTACCTGCACCTGACGGCGGAGACCGGCCGCGCCGTCGCGCGGATTGCCTGACCATCCCCCTCGGCCCCCGCCCATTGCACCCCACCCTTCGGGCGATAGAGCCTGGGCGAACGACAGCCGGAGTGGCCCGGCGCGGCGGCGTGCAGCGATCCGGCGGAACGCCTCGCAGCCCTGGAAACCGACGATGCCGCCGGCTCCACGCGCCGGGCCTGCCCGAGACAGCCTGCGCCACGGGACGCGCGACACGAGGGCGGCCTGCCCCCCGATCACGGACGAGCCGTCAGGTCCATCGCGCGCGGACGCACGGGCGAGGCGCGACGGTCCGCGGGTGCGTCTCCGGCCCAGGGGCATCCCGGTCCCGGCACCAGGGCCGTTCCCGATCAAGTCGCAACGGTCTGGAACACGGGCGTCGCCGGTCGAGACAGCCGGCACATGCCCCCTCTCCCATGCGGGAGAGGGGCCCCGCGCCTCGTTCGGCGGGCTCGGCGATCGACCCCGTCCCGACCCGATCGGGAACGGCTCTGGCCTTGCCCGTGCTAGCCTTGCCGGTCCTGGCCAGCAACGTGGCGGAGCACGGGACCCTGGCGATTCCGCAGGGCCCGATCCCCACCAGGCGACGGGTGGCGGCGGGCCTGGAGGCCGAGCCCGGGGACGGCAGCCCGGGCGGGCGGGCTTACGATCCCGACGCCCCGCGCACCTGCCCGGTCATCTGGGGGAGGGCGCCGAGCGTCTCCATGGCCGGGTTAGGGCCGGGCAGAAGCAGGTAGTCGGGCGTAAACCCGGAAAAGTCCTGCAGGCGCCCGAGATTCGGCACGCGCACGCTCTTGCGCGCGCTCTCGATCAGCCCGGCCCTGCGCAGATCCGAGAGGACCCGCGACAGGTGGACGTTCGAGAGGCCCGCCGTGTCGGCGAGGTCCGACTGCGCCAGCGGGAGGCGGTAGCCGGGCTCCATGCCGAGGCCGACGGCGTTCAGGCGGGCGAGGAGCTCGCAGATGATGTGGGCGACCTGCTTGTCGGCGGACCGGCGGCCGACCCCGACCAGCCACTCCTGGAGGACCGCCTCGTCGACCAGGACAGACCACCACAGGGCGCGGTAGATGTTGGGTCGGACGGCGGCGAGTTCCTTGATCGTCCGGTAGGGTATGGAGGCGACGGAGCAGGGCGTCAGCGTCGCCACGGAGTGGATCGCCCGGTCGAGCAGGGAGGCGTGCAGGTCGCAGCCGTCGCCCGGAACGAGATAGGCCAGGATCGAGCGCCCCCCGTCGGGCAGGAGCTTGTAGCGGCAGGCGAATCCGTCGAGGATCACGTAGGCGGCCTCAGGCCGCTCGCCCTCTGAGACCAGGTCGCGACCCGCCTCGACCCGGACTACATCTCGGGTCGCAGCGTCCAGCGCGGCCGCATCGGCATCGTCCAAGTATGCGCGCAGCGCCAGCTTGCGAAGGAAGGGGTTCAACGGATCTCCCGGACGTATCGCCCCGGATGCGGAGCCGCGTCAGCGTAAACGCGCATCAGCGTATCTTTACTCCCCGAGGTCACCAAATCACCGCACGGCCACGCATTCCGTCGGGCCGGCCCGCGAAAACATGCGCCGCCGGCGCGCGTCAACGCCCGAATGAGGGGTTCGGCGGAACCGGGCAACCGCTACGATCCCCTGAATCCAAAGCGCGAACGGCCGCAAACGGTGATGAGCGACGCGAAGGAGGCGATGCCCGTGCCTGCAGCCGCAATCCAGGCTCCTCGGGATACCCCCGACACGGCTCCTCTCCGTGCGCATATCAGGCGGATGCTCCGCAGGATCGCCCGCGCGGCCGGCGCGTCAGGCGAGTTGAAGCGTGCGCAGGACGGTGCCGCTCCCGTCATGGATCTCCATGCGCCAGCCTGACGCGGCGTCCGGCAGTTCGCCGCTGCGCCGGAACTCGGCGATCAGCGTCAGCGCCTCGGCCTGCGCGTGGGCGATCGATTCCGCCACGACCCCGGTCTCGTCCTCGATCGTCTCGTCGTCGCTGCTCAGGCGGAAATAGTAGCGCTCTGCCATGCAACACCCTGCCGCTCGGGGACCTTCCCCGCGGAGGGACGCCGCCCGTCCGGGCGGCGGCGCCCTCTCACCCCGCCGCTCCCGCCGCGGGCTGACGTAAGTGGCACCGAACCGGGCACGATCAACGTGGTGGCGCATTTCCGGCCCGGATGCCGTCCGGTTGGCCGCTCCGCCGCGGGAGACTGCCGGCATGGCGGGCGAAACGCCGCCCTTCTGTGCGCTGGCCCGATCACGGAATAGCCGCCCGGCCGTGCCTGCCTAAATAATTGGCACATGTCTTGCAACGCCCCGGTCCGTCTCGAGGGAGACGACGCAGGGGATCGCCATGAAGGCATTTGGAACTTGGGCCTCGGCCGCCGCGCTGGCCGCGGGACTCGCGATGAGCGCCGCGGGGGCGGGCGCCGCCCGGGCGCAGGAGACCATCAAGGTCGGCATCCTGCACTCGCTGTCGGGCACGATGGCGATCTCGGAGACCACCCTCAAGGACGCGATGCTGATGCTGATCGCCGAGCAGAACGCCAAGGGTGGCGTCCTCGGCAAGAAGCTGGAGCCGGTGGTGGTCGACCCGGCCTCGAACTGGCCGCTCTTCGCCGAGAAGGCCCGGGAACTCATCAGCAAGGACAAGGTTGCGGCCGTATTCGGCTGCTGGACCAGCGTGTCGCGCAAGTCGGTGCTGCCGGTGTTCAAGGAACTCGACAACATCCTGTTCTACCCCGTCCAGTACGAGGGCGAGGAGAGCGAGCGCAACGTGTTCTACACCGGCGCCGCCCCGAACCAGCAGGCGATCCCGGCGGTGGACTACCTGATGTCCGAGGATGGCGGCGGCGCCAAGCGCTGGGTCCTGGAGGGTACCGACTACGTCTATCCGCGCACCACCAACAAGATCCTCGAAGCCTACCTGAAGGCGAAGGGCGTCAAGGACGAGGATATTTTGATCAACTACACGCCGTTCGGCTTCTCGGACTGGCAGACCGAGGTGTCGAAGATCAAGGCGTTCGGCTCGGCCGGGAAGAAGACCGCCGTGGTCTCGACCATCAACGGCGACGCCAACGTGCCGTTCTACAAGGAACTCGGCAACCAGGGCATCAAGGCCACCGACATCCCGGTGGTCGCCTTCTCGGTGGGCGAGGAGGAACTCGCCGGCATCGACGCCAAGCCGCTGGTCGGTCACCTCGCCGCCTGGAACTACTTCGAGTCGATCAAGACACCGGAGAACGAAGCGTTCATCAAGAAGTGGCAGGCGTTCAAGAAGAACCCCAAGGCCGTGACCAACGACCCGATGGAAGCCCACTATATCGGCTTCAACATGTGGGTGAAGGCGGTGGAGAAGGCCGGCACCACCGCCCCCGACAAGGTGATCGACGCCCTGCCGGGTATCGAGCAGAAGAACCTCACCGGCGGCACCGCCACGATGCTGCCGAATCACCACATCACCAAGCCGGTCTTCATCGGCGAGATCGAGGCGAACGGCCAGTTCGACGTGGTGTGGAAGACCGAGGGACTGATCCCCGGCGAGGCGTGGTCGAAGCAGCTCGAGGGTTCGAAGGACCTCGAGGCCGACTGGGTCAAGCTCAAGTGCGGCAACTACAACACCAAGACCAAGACCTGCGGCGGCGCCTGAGTGCTGATCGCGCCGCAGCAATGCGTTGCCGGACCTACAGTCCGGTTCGGCAACGCCGAATCGAGGTTGGGCGCAGGTCCCCTCTCCCGTGCGGGAGAGGGACAGGGTGAGGGACCAAGTCCTTCCGGATAGGGCGCATCCCTCACCTCAACCCTCTCCCGCACGGGAGAGGGGGACCGCCGCGCCTCGGGAACCAATCCATGCAGACCACGGCCGGACGTCACGGGTCCCAGGTGCGTCTACGTCGCCGCCGTCCCGCTTCCCAGGCCCACCGAAAGTCTCGATGCTCCGTCTCCTCACCCTCCTCCTCCTGCTGCTGGCAGCCCCCGCGCAGGCCCAGGCGCCCGATCCCTATGGCCAGCTCGCCGGCGACGGCTATGCCGAGATCGAGGCCGGCGTCTCCGGCCTTGCGGCGAGCGGCGACCCGCGCGCCGACGCGATCCTCGCGGCCCTGTCGGACGGCCGGCTGCTCGTGCGCCCCGGCGACAAGGCCCTGCTCATCCGGCAGGGCGGCACGGTGGTCGACGCCCGGACCGGCGCCCCGGCCGCCGACAGCCCCGACCTCAAGGCCGTACGCGCCAACAACCGGGTCCGCCGGGCGATCGAGGCTGCCCGCGGTCAGCTCGACCTCGCGAGCCCCGATCCGGCCAGGCGCCGCGCCGCCGCCGACGCGGTGTTCAAGGCCCGGGACGCAGCGGCGCTGCCGGCCCTCGACGCGGCGCTGGCCCGCGAGCCCAATCCGGGCGTCCGCCAGGCCCTGACAGAGGCCCGGGCCGCCGTGCTGCTCGCCAGGCCCGGCACCGCGGAACCCGACCGCCTCGCCGCGATCCCCGCCATCCAGGCCCGGGGCGACGGCGACGCCATGGGTCTCCTGCGCGGTCTTGCGGCGGATCCGAGCGAAGCGGTGCGCGCCGCCTCCGCCCGCGGCATCGCGGCGATCGAGACGCGTCTCGCGATCCTCGGGGGGCTCCAGAACGTCTGGTACGGGATCTCCCTGGGCTCGGTCCTGCTGCTCGCCGCCATCGGGCTGGCCATCACCTTCGGGGTGATGGGCGTGATCAACATGGCCCACGGCGAGATGGTGATGCTCGGCGCCTACACGACCTACGGCGTGCAGGAGCTGATCCGCACCAAGGCGCCGGCCCTGTTCGGCTGGTCGCTCGCCATCAGCATCCCCTGCGCCTTCCTGGTGGCCGGGCTGATGGGCGTGCTGATCGAGCGCTTCATCATCCGCTTCCTGTACGGGCGCCCCCTGGAGACGCTGCTCGCGACCTTCGGGGTCAGCCTCGCCCTGCAGCAGGGGGTGCGCTCGCTCTTCGGCCCGACCAACCGCGAGGTCGGCGCGCCCGCATTCATGAGCGGCGCCGTCGATTTCTACGGCCTGTCGATCACCTGGGGCCGGCTGTGGATCATCGTCTTCGCGATGGCCGTGTTCCTCGGGCTGCTCTTCGTCCTTCGGAGGACGTCCTTCGGCCTGAAGACCCGGGCGGTCACCCAGAACCGGCGCATGGCCGCCGCCATGGGCATCCGCACCCCCTACGTCGACGCGCTGACCTTCGGGCTGGGCTCCGGCATCGCCGGCATCGCCGGGGTGGCGCTGTCGCAGATCGACAACGTCTCGCCGAATCTCGGCCAGGGCTACATCATCGACTCGTTCCTGGTGGTGGTGTTCGGCGGCGTCGGCAACCTCTGGGGGACGCTGGTGGCTGCGCTGACGCTGGGCGTCGTGAACAAGCTCGCCGAGCCGTATATCGGCGCGGTGCTGGCCAAGATCGGCCTCCTGATCTTCATCATCCTGTTCATCCAGAAGCGCCCGCGCGGCCTGTTCGCGCTCAAGGGCCGGGCGGTGGAATCGTGAGGGAGCCGACGCGTTTCCGCCGCCTGACAGGGCGCCGGGATCCCCGGACCGGGTCGAACGACCCGGCTTCAGGACCGGGCGCGGGTCCCCTCTCCCGGAGGGAAAGGGACAGGGTGAGGAGTGTGACCTTTTCGAACGAGGCTCAGGCTGAATGCGCCGCAAAGGCGCGCGCGATTCCGAACCGTCTCGTCCCTCACCCCAACCCTCTCCCGCACGGGAGAGGGGGCCTGCCGCGCCTGGTCATCGACGCTGCGCTCTCGGGAATCCCGGCATGACGCCCCGCACCCCCCTCATCGACCTGAAGGGCCGGATCTTCCTCGCCGTCCTGGCGGCGTTCTGCCTCGTCGTGCCGGCGCTGAACCTCGCCGTGCCGGAGGGGTCGGCGCTGCACCTGCCCACCTACCTCGTCGCGCTCTTCGGAAAATACCTCGCCTACGCGCTGCTCGCGGTCAGCCTCGACCTGGTCTGGGGCTATTGCGGCATCCTCTCCCTCGGCCACGGGGCGTTCTTCGCCCTGGGCGGCTACGCGATGGGCCTGTACCTGATGCGCCAGATCGGCGCCCGGGGCGTCTACGGGAACCCGGTCCTGCCCGACTTCATGGTGTTCCTGAACTACAAGGCCCTACCCTGGTACTGGCTGGGCTTCGATCACTTCGCCTTCGCAGGCCTGATGGTGCTGCTCGTGCCGGGGCTGCTCGCCTTCGTGTTCGGCTGGCTCGCCTTCCGGTCCCGGGTCACGGGCGTCTACCTGTCGATCATCACCCAGGCGCTGACCTACGCGCTGATGCTCGCCTTCTTCCGCAACGACATGGGTCTCGGCGGCAACAACGGCCTGACCGATTTCAAGGACCTCCTCGGCTTCCCGGTTCAGGGACAGGGCTTCCGTGTCTGCCTCTTCGTGGCGACGGGCGTGGCGCTGGCCCTGGGCTACCTCGTCGCCCGGGTCATGACGGTCTCGGCCTACGGCAAGATCCTGATCGCCGTGCGCGACGCCGAGAGCCGCACCCGCTTCCTCGGCTACCGCCCGGAGCACTTCAAGACGCTCGCCTTCACGGTCTCGGCCATGATGGCCGGCGTCGCCGGCGCCCTCTACGTGCCGCAGGTCGGCATCATCAACCCGGGGGAGTTCGCCCCCACCAACTCCATCGAGACGGTGATCTGGGTGGCGGTGGGCGGCCGCGGCACCCTGGTCGGCGCGGCCCTCGGGGCGGTGCTGGTCAACTACGCCAAGACCGTGCTCACCGGCGTGATGCCCGATGCGTGGCTGTTCGCGCTGGGCGGCCTGTTCGTGGTCGTGACGCTGTTCCTGCCGCGGGGCCTCGTCGGCACCGCCATCGAGCGCTTCGGCTCCCGGCGCGCCGCCGCCACGCTGCCGCCGGAGCCGGCCATCCCCCCGAAGCTCGCGGAAGAAGGGCAGGGCGCGTGAGCACCGACGACCTCCTCGAACGCCCGGACGCCCGCGGCCCCGCCAACCGGAAGCGCGAGACGGACGCGCTCCTCTACGTCGACGACCTGCGGGTGACCTTCGACGGCTACAAGGCCCTGCGCGGCCTGTCACTGACCCTCGCCCGGGGGGAGCTGCGGGCGATCATCGGCCCGAACGGCGCCGGCAAGACCACCATGATGGACTGCATCACCGGCAAGACCCGGCCGGACAGCGGCATCGCCCTGTTCGACGGCACCCACGACCTCCTGACGCGCGACGAGCCGGCGATCGCCGACCTCGGCATCGGCCGGAAGTTCCAGAAGCCCACCGTGTTCGAGAGCCACACGGTGGCCGACAACATCCTGCTGGCTCTCAAAGGCCCGCGCGCCGCCTTCGCGTCCCTGTTCGGCTGGCGCAACCGGGTGGAGCGCGAGCGGATCGACGCCCTGCTCGAGACCGTCGGCCTGCTGGCCCATCGCGGGCGCCCGGCCGCCGACCTCAGCCACGGCCAGAAGCAATGGCTGGAGATCGGCATGCTCCTCGCCCAGGATCCGAAGCTCCTGCTGGTCGACGAGCCGGTGGCCGGCATGACCGACGCCGAGACCGCCGAGACCACGCGCCTCCTCCGGCGGATCGCCGGCGAGCACGCCGTCCTCGTGGTGGAGCACGACATGCACTTCGTCCGGGATCTCGGCTGCCGCGTGACCTGCCTGCACGAGGGTGCGGTCCTGGCCGAGGGCTCGATCGACGCGGTCTCGGCCGACCCGCGGGTGGTCGAAGTATATCTCGGACGATGAGGGATCTGGGGCGATGACCATGCTGAGCGTCGAGGGCATCGACCTGTATTACGGCGCCGCGCAGGCGCTCCGCGGCGTCTCCCTGACGGCCGAGGCCGGGCAGGTCACCACCGTGCTGGGCCGCAACGGCGTCGGCAAGACCTCGCTGATGCGGGCGATTGTCGGCCAGCAGCCGGTGCGCTCCGGCGCGATCCGGCTCGACGGCCGCCCGATCCAGGGGCTCGCCCCTTACGACCGGGCGCGCGCCGGGATCGCCTTCGTGCCCCAGGGCCGGGAGATCTTCCCGCTGCTGACCGTGAGGGAGAACCTGGAGACCGGCTTCGCACCCCTCAAGCGCCGCGACCGCCACGTATCCGGGGAGATCTACGACCTGTTCCCGGTGCTCAAGGACATGCTGCACCGGCGCGGCGGCGATCTCTCCGGGGGGCAGCAGCAGCAGCTCGCCATCGCCCGGGCTCTCGTGACCCGGCCGAAGCTCCTGGTGCTCGACGAGCCCACCGAGGGCATCCAGCCCTCGATCATCAAGGATATCGGCCGGGCGATCACCTACTTGCGCGGCAAGGGCGAGATGGCGATCGTGCTGGTCGAGCAGTACTTCGCGTGGGCGCGCGACCTCTGCGATTCCTACGCGGTGATGGAACGCGGGCAGGTGGTGCTGGCCGGGCCTCGGTCCGGGATGGTCGAGGCCGAGGTGCTCCAGCGGATGTCGGTGTAGGGACCGCCGGCCGGCGCGCCCGCGGCCTCAGCCTGCACCGGACGAACCTCGGAAGGGCGCTCGCGAAGCAGATCAGCGAGGGGGATATTCAGCAATCGGCGGGCAGACGGACCGAACATCGACCACCGAAACTGTGCATCCTGCTCCGATCGGCCAAGGTTAAACCACAATTCGGGTTTGCCATGGGGCTTCATCACGGGGGCGCCCATGACGATCCTAGATCCGATCACCGGCGAGCTGGTCACCATCGCCGTACCGAGGCCCCGTCCGCAGGCCGGCCCTCGCTGAGGGGGTTCGGTCCATGACGGGCGCGAACGAGCGAAGGACCGGGCGCCGTGGCGGGCGAGCCCGGATCCGGACGGCGACGCCGGTCGTGCTGCTGGCCGGTGTCGGGGGAGCGACCGGCGCGCTGACGGCCGCCGACCTGATCGCCCAGGCCCGCGCGGCCCGTCGGGAGGCCGACGGACGCGACGGCGTCCCGGCGGGCCGCGCGGAGCAGGGCTGACGGACCATCGGCGGGCGCGGGCCTTCCGGAGCCTCTCCGCAACCTGCGATCGGATCCCGCACGGTGGTCCGGTTTCGAAGCAGATGCACCGTCGGCGGCGTTTCACCGCCTCGCCGGCATCCACGCCCGCCCGTACGGTCGGAAGTCCCGCGCGGCGCGCGTGGACGGCCGGTGAGGGCTTAGGCCACCGACAGGCGCCGCATGAGCCCGCGCGCTGTGCCGGTTCATGTCCGGGCCTCACGAACGCCCCGCGCGCAGCCGGAGAAAAGGGCAGAGGCTACCGCGTACCCGCCGGCCGGCGTCGCATCCGATCAAGCAGAGCCGCCCCCGGCATATCTATCCTTCGGAAGACTTCGCGGACCCGCTCTCCGCGACGGTCTCGGGTCGGAGGCTTCGATGATGATCGGATCTCAACAAACACCGCGACGAACTGCGAGGGCGGTCTGCGTCGTGATCGCGACGATGGCTTGCACATCGGTCCAGGCGCAACCCCTCGTCCTGCAGGTGAGTCCGCGCGGTCCGACGATCGGGGAGATCGAGTTCGCGGGCGAGCCGGTCACCGTCGCGGCCCTCTTCGAGATGGGACCGCGCTACACCGCGGAGAACGGATTCGGTCGCCGGGTCGGTATCGGCAGCTCCGTTCCGCCCTGGATCGAAATGGGATCCTTCCGCAACCAGTCGATCCCGGGCCTGAATCCGTCGGGCTACTACGGCTACTTCATCTCGCCGGACGACAAGGCGGTGGTCGTCGATCTCGATTCGCGCCGGATCGTGCGCGTCCTGACTCACTGAGGCCAAAGGTCCGGAAGACGCGGGATGCGGTGCGCCGTCGGCCTTGCGGTCAGCTTGGCGCTCGTCATCAGCGCCGTCCCGGCCCAGGCGGCCCGAACCCGGGGCGCGGCGATCCGGATCGCCTATCAGCGCCCCGTGCACGCGGAGATGCGCACGGTCTACCGCGACCTCAAGGCACGCCGCGTGTTAGAAGGTCTTCAGGCGATCATCGGGGGCGTTCGCCTCCCGCGTTCACTCACGCTAACGCTGTCGGTCTGCGGCGAATCCAATGCGTGGTACGCACCCCGGGGTCGAACCATCACGGTCTGCTACGAGTACGTCCAGGACGTGCGCGACCGTGCATCCAGGATCGTACCCGAAACCGGATTGTCGCAGCGCGACGCGATCTTCGGTCCCGTAGCCCAGGTCTTTCTCCACGAACTCGGGCATGCCCTGTTCGATGTCCTCGACGTGCCGGTGCTCGGCCGGGAGGAGGACGCGGCCGACCAATTCGCCGCCCTCGTCCTGCTCGAATTGCCCCCCGCCCAGGCCCGGCACGCGATCGACGGCACAGCCCGTCTCCTGCGCAGTCAAGCCGCCGAGGAGGCGCCCGACGAAGCAGCGCTCTCCGATGACCACGGCCTCACCGCGCAGCGCCTCTACAACCTGCTCTGCCTCGCCTACGGTGCCGACCGTAGGACCTTCGGCTACCTCGTCGAAGGCGGCGCGCTGCCAAAGGCGCGGGCCGCGCAGTGCGGGACCGAGTACGACCTCGCGGCCTATGCCCTGCGAAAGCTCTTACGGCACCATCTGCGCGACGGCCGGATGGCCCGCGCGCGCATCCGGCGCGCCTTCCGATGGATGTTCTGACGCGGTGCGCGGATCGGTCACCGACGTCTCCCCGGGTCGCCACGATCGGGGCTCGGGCGACCGGCTGCGACAGGGAGCCCCGGAGACGCGCGCACTGATCTCAACAGCTTTCCGTTGACCGACTGGACTTTCGTGCCGATCCAGCCCGCGATGGCGCTGTCGAATATTTTATTACAAGTCGACTTGAAACCTCAATTCTACACATCAAAGCGAGAATTGATCCAGCGCAATGTCGTCCCCCGAGCAACACCGTGAAATCATCCGGCTTTAGGGAAAGCGGGATTTCCTCAATGGCCTATCGCCTTGCTGTTGCGCTCGAAGAGCCGAGAGAGTTCCTCGATTCCTGCCGGCCGCGGAATGTGGTCCCGCCCTCCTCGGCTGTGCGCGTCCCTGGCGGTGTCGCGCGCGCAACCTGTGCCGTTCTCGCGGAACTCGGCGCAGATCCCGTCCCCCTTCTGCGCGAGGCAGGGTATGATCCCGGGGGGACGAGGGACGATGGCGGCTCGATCCCGAATGCCACGCTCGGTCGGTTGCTTCAGCTGGGTGCGAGCCGAACGCGGTGTGGCCATCTCGGCCTGCTCGTGGGACAGCGCATCGACCTCTCCGAACTCGGGCCGACCAACATCCTGATCCGCAACGCGGACACGGTCGGCGCTGCCCTGCACGTGCTCGAGACCCAGCGCTGGGCCTGGACATGCGGCTCAGCGGTGAGGCTCTGCGTCGAGGCCGACTTGGCGCTGCTTCATTATTTTCCCTACGCGGCCGGCGCGACGGCCGTGGGTCTTCAATCGGAGGGTGCTCTCGCCACAGTCGTCAATATCCTGCGCACGCTGTGCGGTGCTCACTGGTCGCCGTCGGAACTCCTGCTGCCCCGGGCGCCGCCGGACCATACCGATCCCTATTGGCACTTCTTCCGCGCGCCCGTCCGATTCGACCAGGAATGGGCAACCCTCGCCTTCCCGTCACGACTTCTGGAACAACCGATCGCGGGTGCGGATCGGGCGGCCGACAGGATGGCGGAACGCGGCGTCCGAAAGGTCGGGCCGGCAGCTCCGCTGCAGATGTCGGATCAACTGCGGTGGCTTCTGCGCGCGGAGTTCATCCAGAATCCGCGGTCCGGCAAAGCCGTCGCGCGCCATCTGGCCGTACATCGGCGCACCCTCAGCCGCCGCCTCAAGGCCGAGAACACGAGCTTCCGGTCGGTTGCCGCGCAGATCCGCCTCGAGACGGCGCAACAGCTCCTGACCGATACCAACATGACGCTGGGGCAGATCTCGGCCTGCCTGGGCTTCTCCGAAGCGGCCGCCTTCACGCACGCGTTCCGACGCTGGTCCGGCATGACGCCCAGCATCTGGAGACACGCGAGCCGAGCTCCGGAACCGGCAGCGGATCCGAGGCCGCCCCTGTTCGCCCCCATACGTGAACACGACGGCAGGAACAGACTTCCTGAACGAGCCCGGAATGCAGTCCAGCAGAAGATGAACCACAGTCGTTCCGCAGCTATACAGTGAGATACGGAGTTTTATATCCGATCGAAATTTGTCGCATCGTCATCACAAGTGTGGAATTAAGGAAATCCTGATGAAACTCGCTCGGACGATCGCGTTCACAACCCTCGCGCTGGCTGCCTTCCTGGGCCTGAATGCGCCCGGGTCGGGCGGCCTCGGCATAACGGCTGCTCACGCCGCCGGCGGGTGTGGACCCGGATTTCATCGCGGCCCCTATGGGGGCTGCCGGCCGAACGCCTACGGCGCACCGGGCGCTTACGGGTACCGGGGTGGCGGGGTGTACGGATACCGCGGCGGCGCCCGTTACGGATACCGGGGCGGGGCCGTCTATCGGGGTGGGCGCGTGTATCGGGGTGGCCGGGCCTATGGCGGCAGAGCCGTCTACGGACGCCACGTCGGCGGGTACCGTGGCGGTGGCTTTCGCCGCCGCTGAGCGTGCCGGCGCTTCGCCGCTCCGGGCTGACCCCCACGCGCCGCACCCGGTCGCCTTAAGACCGGGTGCGGCTTCGCGTCCATGAGGGCCTGCATCAATAGGCGCGGTAGACCGGCCGATAGGTCGAGGTCGGGGAAGCGCCGTAGGGTGCGGAGACCGGGACCCTGACTGAAGCCGAAGCATTCGGGTCGAACGGCAGAAGGGCGGCCCCGGCGGACATGAAGCCCGCCAGCGCGCGGATATCGTCCGGCTGCCGCGGATCGCGCGCGATGCGGTCCGTCATCCACTGAAGCTGCAGATTGCAGGTCCGTGAAGGCAGCCCACCCAAGGGGGTGCAGGCGTCGTGGCGGGCGCAGGCGGCATCGAGCGCGTCGATGGGCGGCAACGGGGCATTGTTGCCCAGGCCGCAGTAGTTGCCGTGAAACAGCGCTGCGGGCTGCTCCAGGCCGGACGGTTGTGCCAGCGCGGGGGCGCTCAGGCAGGTTGCAAGCAGGAGGGGAGTGACGATTCGGGAAGTCATGGCGTTGGACCGAACCCATTCTGAGGCCAGTCTGCCGGAACGGGCCGCGAGCTCTGGCCGGATGATCGGGGGGCCGGGGCCTCGTGCCTCGGCCCTGTCGCACGGGCATCAGTACGGACGGCAGACGCCCGCATAGGCATCGTAGTAGGCGTAGGGTCCGCAGCGGCCGTAGGTGGCGCCGTAGCCGGCAACGGCCGCGGCTCCGACGGCAGCCGCGCCCAGGCCGTAGCCGTACGGCCGGACACCGTATCGGTAGCGGCCATATCCATACCCGTAGCGGCCGACCGCGCCGTAGCGACCGACTGCGCCGTAGCGGCCGACCGCGCCGTAGCGGCCGCGATAACCGCCCGCCACCGGCCCGCGATAGCCGCGGACACCACCGACCCGCCCACCCCGGAAGCCGCCGGCGTGGAAGCCGCCGCCTCGGAAGCCTCCCCCGCCGTGGAAGCCGCGCGCTTCGGCCACCAAGCCGCTCATGATCAGGGCGGCACAGGCCACCGACGCAATCCGTAAGGTTTTCATGGGATGGCCTCCGCTCTGGAGAACGATCTGCCGAGGGGAGCGGGATCGAGACGTGAAGCCTTCTGCCCCTCGTATACGTACCGATCACACCGTAACGCCGAGCTGCTGACGCCGCTTGATCCGAGGGGACGGGCACCCTTTGACCGGGCGCGGCGGACCCGGTGCGCCCGCGACCGCAGGTCGTCCGTGATGAGCCTCCGCACCCGAAACGGAATCCGCTGTTTCCCTCCGCACGCAGCCCGCCCCGACAGGGTCTGCCGCTTGGCCGCATCGGGTTCCGGGATGCCCGGGCTCGACCGTTCGGGGCGCGGCCGCTGTCTCGACCGATCAAGCATGGGATGGCCGCGGACGCATAATGCGTCGTTCGCTTCGATGCGGTGAGGCGGGCGTAGCCTGCCGGCCCTGCATGGCCCGGTCAGAGCAGGATCGATCGCGGTTTCAGGGCGGTCGGCGCCTTCCGCGCATCCCGGCGACCGGCAGAACGCTGCCTCCGGTCAGGCCAAGGGCGTGCGAAGCGATCCCGGCATTCGAAGGATGCCGCGATTAAAACCATGCAGCATCGGGAGATGGCCATGACGATCAAGACGACGAAGGAACTTTTCGTGCGCATGCTGAGTGATGCGCGCCATCACGCGGAACGCGCGACGAAGATTTACGAGGAGCTGGGCAAGGTCGCCCAGGATCCGGCCATTCAAGAGGCGCTCCAGTCGCGCGCCTTCATCCAGGACAAGACGATCAAGTCGCTCGACCGCTGCTTTCAGCTGATCGGCGAGAAACCGATCACCGCGAACGGCCGGCTCCAGGAAGTCTTCCTCGAAGATTTCCGGCGCGAGCTGGCGGAGATTCAGGCCCCGGCCGCCAAGGCCCTGTTCATCCTGATCAAGACGAATCACCTGATGCATCTTCGCATGGCCGAATACGTCGCCCTCGTCGCCATGGCCGATGTGAGCGGCCACTTCGGGGTGGGCGTCCTGCTGGAGAGCTGCTTGGCGGACAAGATGGCGTTCACCGAGCGGACCCGGCGCCTGATCCGTCGGACGATCGAGAGCAAGCACGCCGTCAGGCTGGCGGCCTGAGCGCAGCCTGACAGGCCCCGTGTCGGGCGACCGATCCGGGGTCCCGGCGCCGCTGCGGTTTCGGCACGCCGGCGGCTCCGCTCGACGCGAGGATCTGCCCCAGGGCGCCCCGCGTCGGCGCGATCGGCGCCGCAGCGCGCGGGCGGGGCGGATCGTGAGTGGGCGGGTGCCGCGAAGGAGGATCCATGCCCCCTGTTTCTTCTCAAGAGGCCGCGTCCGTCGCCCCCGGTCCCCGGGATCCGTCGCGGACCGACGGGGGGACGCCGTCCCGATCCCTGCGGCGGCGGGCCGCCGCCGAGGCGAAGCGCTACCTCGCCTTCGCGACCTACCTCCTCGTCGTCTTCGGCACCCTGATCCTCTTCAGCATCAACATCTACGCACAGATCGATCAGGACAGCCCGCACTACCCGAGCTACCATTTCTACGCGCTCGGATTGATCAACGCCCTGGTCCTGGCCAAATTCATGCTGATCGCCGAGGCGACGAAGCTCGGATCGCGCGCCATCGGCCGGCGCATCACGCGAAGGCCCCTCGTTTACGCGATCCTGTACCGCTCTCTCCTGTTCACGGCCGTGCTTGTGGCGGCCCACGGTCTGGAGGACGTCCTGGTCGGGGTTTGGCACGGGCAGGGGCCGGGCATGGTTCTGTCGGACTTGGCCGGGGGCCTGCGGGGCGTGCTCACCTTTGCCTGGGTGATGTTCGTGGCGCTGATCCCGTACTTTGCTTACCGAGAGATCGGTCGCGTACTGGGCGCCGGCCGCCTGCGCAGCCTGCTCCTCCGCGCGCCGGAGGCGAGGTAGACCCACGCACACGAGCCGGGGGCGCCCCCGATAAGGCGGCAGGCGCCGTGCATCCCGCCCTGGCAGAGTCGTGCTGGCGAAGTCGTGCTGGCCCGCCGTCACCGCGCGGCCAAGCGCGCGGGTACGGATGGGGCCACCGTCTCCGGTCCGAGGCTCGCCCGACGCCGGTCGAGGGCGTGGCGGGTATGCGCGAGAGCCGTCGAGAAGGCCGACAGGCAATCGGCGCTCACGGCCTCGGGCGCGCAGCCCAGCATCGCCGAGACGAGGGTTCGGAATTCGCGCTCCAGGGCGGCGAGCCCGGCTTGATCGGCGGTGGCCGCCGCATCGGCGATCTCGACCAGGCGTCGGATCGGGCGCCACTCCGCCTCCGTTCGCCGCCGCGTCCACCGTGCAGACGCGGCGGCGAGGAACGATCCGGTGAGGCTGAGGACGAGACCGCCGAGATAGAAATACTGCTGGGCCTGGTCGAAGAAGCTCTGGTCGCCGTTGCTGAGATAGGCGGCGACGCCCGGATGGACGGGCAGGATCGGACTCTTGTCGTCCGGATCGGGCGCCTCGATCTGCGTGGCGAGGGGCGTCACCGCCGCGAGCTTGGCCTTGGTTGTCAGGATCGACCGGGCGATCGCGGCCGCCACGACGTTGGGCATCAACTCCGACGCGGCGAACCGATAGGTGACCGCCAACGTCGTGACGGACTCGTTCGGCGTGGCGGGGCGCGCCCGGAACGCCCCCACGGGCACATCGATCGATTCGAAGCCCGGGAAGCGCTTGCCGATCGCCTCCGCCTCATCGAGCCCGAGAATGCCCGGGGTTCCCTTTGTGGCGCGCGCGACGGCGGCGACCACGTCGACGACCTCGCCGGGCGCCATGGGACCGACCGCCAGGATGGCCGCCAGCTTCTTCTGCCGCATGGACTGGGCCAACGCGTCCACCGGAAGAAACGTCCTGCCGACTTCCTTTGCGGGGAGGTCGAAATAGTTCAGCACCGCGTCGAGGACGCGCGCGTTGATGTCCTGCAGCGGTCCGGCCACGAGGCCGACGGTCTTGCCTGCCAAGCTGGCGACCGACGTCACGGGGCTGTGCGGTGGCAGGACGAAGGCGACGACGTCCCTGCGCAGGATCACGATGGTCTGCGCATTGGCGGGCGCCCCCGCGTCGCTGCGCACGATGGCGAGATCGGTCCGACGCTCCTCCAACGCCTTGGCGCTCCCCGCGAGGCTGTCGACCCGCACGAGGTCGAGATTGACGCGGGGATGCTGGACCTTGGAGACCGATGCGAAGGCCGTGATGAACCGCTCGGCCGTGCTGCCGGGGGGGCCGAGCGTGATGCGCAGGTTGGCGTGCGGCGACCAGATGTGGGCAAGACCGAAGCCGCCGGCGGCGACGAGCAGGATGGCAACGGCCACGAGGGCATGGTTCCACCGCCTGGGTGGCCTGCCGCGGCGTGCCGAGGGTCCTTGTCGTGGCCGATCGGGATCGACGGCGACGGGCCTGGAATCCTGCATCGTGACCTCACGGGGACGTCGGACCGGCCACGCGTCCGGCGGGCGCGGCTCCGGCCCGAGCGCGCGCCGTGCGGACCTGTTCAGCAGTCGTCGCAGGTCCCTCCGCGCTCCGGGAGCCTGCGATCGATGCGGCGGTCGCGTCGGTCCCGGTGTCGCCCCTGCGCCCCCGGTTCGGAGCCGGGCCGCGTCTCGCTCACATCGAGCGGCGGCGTGGTGATCGCCTCCCGCTCGAGGCGGTTGAGCTGCGCGTCCGTGGGGATGGTCACGGTACCCTGCGCGAGGCGGAGGGGCGCTTCCCCGCGAGTGGATACGCCCGCGATCCCGGATGGAAGCGCGAGTATCAGGACGGCGGCGCAGGCGCGTGAGATCGTCATGACGGCTTCCTCGGCAGCCTCTGGACGGGCGGAACCGCGCGATCCTAGCCCGTATCGGCGGAGGCTCCTTGACCGAACCGGACAGGGACCGCACCGACTGCGCCTCTCGCACCCTGTCCGGCGGCCTCCTGTCCCGGCGGCTGCCATGTCCGGCGATCTTTCGTGGCAGGGTGTCTCACGCGATCAAGCATGCGCGCCGCGTTGCCGAATGATGCGGAGGCACATCTGAAGGCCGGGCGACACGACCTTGGCCGGAGCGAGGAGCGCGCCAAGATGAGGAAGAGTTGGGGGCTTGTGCGGAGCGGCCTGATCGCCGCCGCTGCGTTCGGGGCAGGCCTGATGATCGATGCACCGCCCTCCGGGTGGCTCAGCAGCGCCCCACCGGTATCCCAGGCCGAGGCACGGATCGGACGTCCGGCAACCGCGACGAGCGTCGCCGGCGTCGCCCGGCGCACGACCCGGCGGGTCGGGCGCTACTATTAGTGGCCTGCCTTCGCCGAACCGGCCCCCGATCGGAGCGGACTCCGGTCGGGGTGGAGAGGACAGGTGCGGGGACGGGGACCTGACCGGCCGGATTCGGACCGGGCTGCTTGAGAGGATCAGCCTGGATCAGCGGAGCCGAGGATGAGGCGAGGTCGGACGGACCGGCCCCGGCGTGCGAGGAGGCGAAGACCTCCGACCGGGGCGACGACCGCGGGCGGCCTCGGGATCGATCCGGCCGAGACGATCAGGGATCGTGAGCGCGAGACCGCTCGAAGGCAATGCGGGCCGTGATCGGGGCGCGCCACACGTGGTTGCTGACGAGCTTGATCGGGCTAATGATCACCCCGCCAGCAACCACGGCTGAGGGTCGACCCCAGGCAGGCGATCCTGCAGCGGTCTGGCGCTCTGTTCATTGATCTGAAACAAGACCTGCTCGTGCAGGGCCTGGACCCGGTCGCCGGGCCGGTGAAGCCCAGGGCGCGGTCATCTGGCAGCGTGTCGCGAGGGTCATTGCAGGTCTCGGGTGCCGGGTGCGGCATGGAATCCGAGGGGGTGATCGACGGGGCGGCGACAGCACGCCTCCCGCCGCCCCGCATCCTGACTTGCCCGGCCGAAGCGCCTTGTGGAGCGGGTGAACGCAGATCTCCGGTCGTGTGGCCTCAATCAGGACAGTCTCGAGTCGGGCTTTGAGCCGACCGGTGCCGGCCTCACGTGGTCCGGAGATGCCGGACCGATCCCTGCGCCGCGTGCAAGGACCCGGCGGATCCGGATCCCTGACTTCGTGGCGGCCTCGCGGCTCGTCGAGGCGCGCAGGATGCGGCGGTCTGCGCTGCTCGCGATCGGGATTTCGAATCGCAACCCACATGTCTCACGCCGTCATGGCTGTCAGTGGCCACCGCAGAAGCATGAGCAGGCGCCGGGGGAGACCGCGATGGCACCGGCGGGAAGGATCTCGTCCCTGCGCGATCGTCTACGCATGGCCCAATTACTGATGGCCCAACTACGGATCGCCCAAGCGCCCATGAAGCTCTCGGTATCGCGCGATGGCTGCCCGTGCGTTGAACAGCAGGCGCTCCGGACCGAGTTCCTGATCCAGGCCGGCGCGCCGCACCATGTCGAGCACCCCCGGATTGAGGTCCACGAGCCAGACGGTCACGTCCGTCCGCCGTGCGCCCTCCTGCAGCATCTGCAGCGCCGAATACTCGATGTCGGGCACGCGGCTGAGATCGAGGGCGACGACGCGCGGCCGACGCGCGGCGATCAGCGCGCGGATCGTGTCGGCCACGTTCTGCGCGTTGGCGAAATACAGGCGGCCTTCGGGACGTAGGACGAGAAGGCCCTCGACCGTCTCGTCGTCGGGGTGTTCCGGGGACAGGGGACGCAGAACATCGGCCCCGCGCTTGCGGCCAATGATCGAGACCCGCGGATGCGCGGTCTGGAGGGCGAGACCGAGGAGCGAGAGCACGATCGCCACGACGATGCCCTGGAGTGTTCCGAAGATCAGGACGCCGAGCGCCGCCACGACCGCCCAGCGGAACTCCATGTGCCGGACCCGATAGATGGCCCGGAACTCCGCAGCCTGGATGAGGCTGGCGGAATAGACGATGACGATCGCCGCGAGGGTCGCCTGCGGCAGGAGGCCGAGGATCGGCGCCAGGAACAGCATCGTGGCGAGCGCGCCGATGGCTGTCACCAGCGAGGCCAGCTGCGTCCTGCCGCCCGCGGCTCGGACGACCCCGGTCTGCGAGGTGCCGCCACCGGCCGGCATGCCCCCGAGCAGGGCTCCCCCGAGGTTGGCCAATCCCGTGGCGACGAGTTCGCGATTGGGGTTGAGAGGTGGATCGGTCGGGCTCACGAAGGCCCGCCCTGCGGCGATGCTCTCCGTGAAGCTCATCAGGGCGATACCCAGTGCGCCGGGCAGGAGCGCTTGGGCGAGCGCGGGATCGGGCAGGGTCAGGGCGGGGAGGCCCTGCGGGATCGCCCCGACGGTCGCCACGCCCGCGGCGCCGAGGCTCAGCAGCCACGAGCCCGCGATGGCGGCCGCCACTGTGAACAGGGGGGCCGGCGAGTGCGGCTTGAGCCTTTCCATGACGACGAGTGCGGCCAGCGTGGCGCCCGCGACGGTCAGCGTCGGCAGCGAAGTCCCGGGCAGGTTCTGGACCAAGCTCCCCAAGTCGGCGAAGAAAGACTGCTTCGCGAGGTGCAGCCCGAGGAGTTTGGGAGCTTGATCCAGCAGGATCACGGCCCCGATCCCGGCCTTGAAGCCCGTCAACACCGGCACGGAGATGAAGCTGGCGACGAAGCCGAGCTTCACGAGCCTGGCCGCGAGCAGCAGCACGCCCACGAGGGCCGTCAAGGTCGCCGTCGCGGCGGCGAGCCTCGCCGGATCGCCGTCGGGCACCACGCTGCCGAGTTCGGCCCCCGTCAGGATGGCCAGCGTCGTGGTCGAGCTGACGCTGAGGACGCGGGACGAGCCCAGAAGACCGTAGATCACCGCGGGAACGAAGGCCGTGTAGAGGCCGACCGCCACGGGCAGTCCGGCCACGGTGGCGAAGGCCATCGCCTTGGGCAGGATGACGGCTGCGGCCGTGAGCCCTGCCACGACGTCGGGACCTATCGCCGCCGGCGCGAGGCTCCCGGAGGCTCCCGACGCAGAACCGAAGCCCTTCATGGGCGATTCTCCGTATTCGTCGCGGTCACGAGGGCGGATTCTACCAGTCTTTCGATATTCACGCGGAAATCACGGGGCGGCTTCAGCCGATCCTCAGTCTTGGGCGGCTGCCCGTCAGGATGGATCGCGTTCGGGCCGGTTCGCTGCCGACGGAGACCTCAACGTCCGATTTCGTCCATGCGGATCAAGGTCCGCCGGAGGATCTCGAAAATGACGGCCGTCGACCAGCCGAACAGCAGGATGCCGTTCATCGCGGCGAACGGGCCGACGAGACGCCAGCGCTCGGCCGGAAGGATGTCGCCGTAGCCGAGGGTCGTGTAATTCACGAAGGCAAAATAGAGGTTCTCGGATCCGGCGGGGGCGACGCCGAGGCTCTTGTATAGGCCTGCCCAGACCAGGACCTCCAGAAGATGCGCCGCCATCAGGACGCAGACCGTCGACGACATGATCCGCGCGAGTGAAACGCTGCTATAGCCACGAATATCGGTGTGCGAACGGGACACCTTCAGGACCACGGCCATCATGAAGGAATGGATCGTGATGCTGCAGATGCTCGCACCCGCGCCGACGATCACTTGAGCCAGCATCTCCGGTCTCCGTCAGATCAACCTCGTCGGCGCGGCCCGCGACCGGTGAGGCCGGGCACCCGCGGACCTGTGCGGTGGTGGTCCGATCCGACCTGAGTCTCCCCGTGATCCGCATGGGTCCGGATCGGAGCCTCTGTGCCGCCTCGTCGCCGTCAGCGTGCGCGCCGCCGATCTTCCGGCACGTCGGATCCCGGCGACGACGGTCGCGGCCAAGATGATCCTCGGTATCCTTGCACAAGACTCGACCCCGAGCCCGGGACGCCCCCCCGGGACGAGCGTCGCGAGGCGAGCGGGAGACAGGCTGTCTCGCCCGATCAAGCGGGCGACAGACGAGGCCATACACTGCGGAGCGCTTTAGGCAGCGATGACGCCGGGTCCCTTGATCTCGCTCAAGCGGCCCATCGTCGGAGCCCTGTATCGTCCCCGTCTGCCTGGAGGAACGACCGTGCCGATGCTGGCTCCCGAGCGGCCATCGACTGAGACGCGCCACCACGAGAAGTACGACCGGCTGATCGCGGCCGCGCAGGCCCTTCCGAAGCTGAAGGTGGCCGTCGTCCATCCCTGCGACGAGGCCTCCCTCGGCGCAGCCCACGAAGCCGCATCCCTGGGGCTCATCGAGCCCATCCTGGTGGGGCCGCCGGGCAAGATCGATGCGACCGCGGCCGCCCTCGGGGCCGACATCAAGGCGTATCGCCGCGTGGAGGCCGCGCACAGCCACGACGCCGCCGCCAAGGCCGTCGCCCTGGTAGGCGCCGGCCAGGCCGAGGCGCTGATGAAGGGCAGCCTCCACACCGACGAACTCATGGCCGCGGTGGTCCGCCAGGACGGCGGCCTGCGGACCGCCCGGCGCATCAGCCACTGCTTCGTCATGGATGTGCCGGAGCATGCCACGCCCCTCATCGTGACCGACGCCGCGATCAACATCGCGCCGACGCTCGCGGAGAAACGCGACATCACGCAGAATGCGATCGATCTCGCCCATGCCCTCGGCGTCGAGACGGTGCGGGTTGCCATCGTCTCGGCCGTGGAGACCGTCAATCCGAAGATGCCCTCGACGCTCGATGCCGCCGCCCTCTGCAAGATGGCGGATCGGGACCAGATCACCGGCGCCCTGCTGGACGGGCCCCTCGCCCTCGACAACGCCATCGACCTCGGTGCGGCCCGGATCAAGAAGATCCGCTCCCCCGTGGCCGGCCGGGCCAACGTTCTCGTGGTTCCCGATCTCGAGGCCGGCAACATGCTGGCCAAGAGCCTCACCTTCCTGGCCGGCGCCGATGCCGCGGGCATCGTGCTCGGGGCGCGGGTCCCGATCATCCTGACGAGCCGGGCCGACTCGCGTCTGACGCGGCTCGCCTCCTGCGCCGTCGCCTCCCTGTTCGCCGCTGCGCAGCGGCGAACAGGGAGGCGAGAGCGCCCGCTGCCCGAGGTCTGACCGATGACCCCGGTCCTGCTCGTCCTGAATGCGGGCTCCTCGAGCCTCAAGTTCCAGGTCTTCGCGTTCGGTGACGACGGCGATCCGCATCGCGTCTTCCGCGGCCTGTTCGAGGGCCTGGGCGGCTCACCCCGTCTGCGGATCCGCGACCGGGCCGGCAGGATGGTGGCCGAAGAGGAATTCGGCGCCGGCGAGGCCTTCGGTCACGAGGCGGCGCTTCTCCACGTGACCGCCTGGCTCCGCGCCCACGGCAACGGCCTTCGGCTGACCGCCGTCGGGCACCGGGTGGTCCACGGCGGACTGCACCATTCCGAACCCGTGCGCGTGGATGCGGATGTTCTGGAGGCCCTGGAACGCCTCGTGCCACTGGCGCCCCTGCACCAGCCGCACAACCTCGAGCCGATCCGCATCCTCCGTCGCCGTCTCCCAGACCTGCCCCAGGTCGCCTGCTTCGACACGGCCTTCCATGCCGGCCAGCCGGAGATCGCCCGGCTCTTCGCTCTGCCGCAGGCGATGAGTGCGCGCGGCGTACGGCGCTACGGCTTCCACGGCCTGTCCTACGCTTACATCGCCTCGGTGTTGGAGGCGTACGACCCCGCCCTCGCCGCGGGACGCGTGATCGTGGCCCATCTCGGCAACGGCGCCAGCCTGTGTGCCCTGAATCACGGCGCGAGCGTCGCCACCACGATGGGCTTCTCCGCCCTCGACGGGCTGCCCATGGGCACGCGCTGCGGCAGCCTCGACGCCGGCATCGTGTTCTACATGCTGCGCGAGATGAAGCTCAGCCCCGACGCGGCCGAGCGCATGCTCTACACCCAGTCGGGGCTCCTCGGCGTTTCGGGGATCTCGAACGACATGCGCACGCTGCGCAGCGTCGCGGCGACCGACCCTGATGCCCGCCGGGCCATCGACCTGTTCGTCTACCGGATCGGTCGGGAACTCGGCTCGCTCGTGGCGGCGCTGGGCGGCCTCGACGCCCTGATCTTCACGGCCGGCATCGGCGAGAACGACGCGGCCACCCGCGCCGAGGTCCTGCGCGGTGCCGCCTGGGCCGGGTTCGCCGTCGACGAGGCGGCCAACGCATCCGGCGGCCCGCGCGTGACGCGGGGTTCCGGGCCGTCCGCCTGGGTCATTCCCACGGACGAGGAACTGATGATCGCGCGCGGCACGCGTGCGGTCCTGTCTCAGCACGCGGACAGCCGGCCACAACCGGTCCTATGAGCCACGGGAGCTTGCCATGGATGCCGTCAAGACGAAGCCGCCGGTCGACCTCGAACTCGCCGACGAGACCTTCATGTCCGCCGCCGAACTCGGCGCCTACACGGCCAAGCTGAAGGCCGCCAAGGCCATGAAGGACCTGAAGGCGGAGGACCAGGCGGGCAAGGCGCGGGCCGAGCTGATCAAGACCCTGTCCAAGCCCCTCGAACTCACGCCCGAGACGATCCAGGAGATCACGCGGCCGCTGTTGCACAAGCTCCGGGTCGCGGCCGAGCAGGGCAAGAACGAGCTGCTGGTGATGCGCTTCCCGAACGCGATGTGCAGCGACGGCGGACGGGCCATCAACAATACGGAGGCGGGCTGGTCCGAAACCCTGACCGGGCGGCCCCGTCAGGCCTACGAGTTCTGGCGCGATCGCCTGCAGCCCCTCGGTTACGGCTTGGCGGCCATGATCGTCGACTGGCCGGACGGCATGCCGGGCGATGTCGGCTTCTTCCTCAACTGGGAGAAGCGCCATGCGTGATGCCCGGGACGATGCGGGACGGCGATCATGAGCGACGGGCCGACACCGGGCCGCCGCTCCGCGGGCGAGCCCCCTGCGCTGTCCGATCTCGTCGCGCTGCAGGCGCGCGTCGCCGACGTGTACCGGGACCGCTGCGCCGCCGCCGCGCAGACGTGGCTCGATACGCTGGGTCGGGCCGCGCAGACGTGGCTCGATGCGGCTCGGCCGCTCACGCCGCTCCAGGCCTGGAACGACGCCGCGCGCTACTGGACCGACTTCCCGCAACGGTCGCTGCTCTTCTGGGACACCCTCCGGCAGCGCGGCAACACCTGGCTGGACCACGAGGCCGCCGGCAAGCCGCCCCTCCTGGCCTTCGCGTGGGAGATCGTGGCCGACGGCCGGACGTTTGCGCGGCCGGTCAACTATGCGCTCGTGCGCATCAAGCCGCCGCCGGGCACGCGCCTCGATGCCGACAAGCGGCCCTTCGTGATCATCGATCCCCGGGCCGGCCACGGGCCCGGCATCGGGGGCTTCAAGGCCGAATCCGAAGTGGGGGTGGCGCTCGACGCGGGGCATCCCGTCTACATGGTCATCTTCTTCCCCGACCCCGTGGACGGGCAGACCCTCGCGGATGTCGCCCAGGCGGAAGCCGAATTCCTGCGCCTCGTGCGATCGCGGCATGCCACTCGCGGCAAGCCGGTCATCGTCGGCAATTGCCAGGGCGGCTGGGCCGCCATGCTGGTCGGTGCGCTCGATCCGGATTGCTCCGGTCCCATCGTGGTGAACGGCGCCCCGATGTCCTACTGGGCCGGCAACGACGCCGAGAATCCGATGCGCTACGCCGGCGGCATGCTCGGCGGAAGCTGGACGGCGCTGCTCGCGAGCGATCTCGGCGGCGGCAAATTCGACGGAGCCCATCTCGTCGAAAACTTCGAATCCCTGAATCCGGGGAATACGTTTTTCGGCAAGAACTATAACCTCTTCACCAGGATCGACACCGAACCGGAACGCTACCTGGAGTTCGAGCGCTGGTGGGGCGGCTACTTCCTCATGAACCGGGAGGAGATCCGCTGGATCGTCGACAACCTGTTCGTCGGCAACCGGCTTGCCTCCGGGCGCGCCGAATGGGCCGAGGGCAAGGCGTTCGACCTGCGCGCGATCCGTTCGCCGATCATCCTGTTCGCGTCGCTCGGCGACAACATCACGCCGCCGCAGCAGGCCTTCAACTGGATCGCCGACCTCTATCCGACGACGCGAGACCTCAAGGCGAGCGGTCAGGTGATCGTGGGGCTCATGCATGAGAGCGTCGGGCATCTCGGCATCTTCGTCTCGGCGGCCGTCGCGCGGCGTGAGCATGCCCAGATCGTCGACCTGCTCGACTATATCGAGCACCTGCCGCCCGGCCTCTACGGGATGCGGATCGAGGAGGAGCGCTCGAACGGTGCGGCCCAGTACGACGTCGTGCTGACCGAGCGTCGGGTCGAAGACCTGCAGACGCTGCAGAAATACGCCCGCAAGGACGAGATCCCGTTCGGCGCCGTGGTGCAGATCTCGCGGGCGAATGCCGCGCTCTACGAGACGTTCGCGCATCCGGTGCTCTCAGCCCTCGTGCCGCCGGAAGCGGCGCGGCTCGCGAGGGCCTTTCATCCGCTTCGGGCGCGACGCTGGGCGATCTCGGACCTGAATCCGTGGCTGGCCCCCATGAAAGGATGGACGGAGTTCGCGCGGGCTCACCGGACCCCGCGCGACGAGGCCGGTCCGAGCGTCGCGACCGAGCGGCTGATGGCGGCGAGCGTGTCGGCCTGGTGGGACCTGTACCAGCACTTGCGGGACGCGGCGGTCGAGAACACGTTCTACACCGTCTACGGCCCGGTCAGCCTCGCCGCCGCCGCCGGGCCGGCGGCGCGTCCTGCAGCGGAGGCGGCTGGCGAGACACCGGCCCACGACGAGGCGCTCGCCCGGATCGGGGAGGGCGGTCTCGTCGAAGCGGCGGTGCGGGCAGGCCTGCTCATGGCCCGCCGCGGACCCCGCGAGAAGCGGCTCTCGACCGCCAAACGCATCCGCGAACTCGTCGGCCAGGAGATCGGCCTTCTCGGCCAGCCGGCCGACGCGGCGCGCCAGATCGTTCGGCGGCAATCCGAGATCGTCAAGCGTGCGCCTGAACGCGCGCTCGCCACGCTGCCGGCCCTGGTGCGCACGGCGGAGGAACGCCGACGGCTCCTGGAAATTCTGGAGCGGCTCACGGAGCAGGTCGACTTTGCGGGCACGCAGAAGGCGCTGATGCCCGAGTTCCGACGCCTGCTGGCGCCGGAGCCGGTTCCCACGCCGGTCGCCGCGGCCGGCGCCGCACCGAAGGTGCCCCGGCGCCGCAGCCGCCCGGGCCGGTCGCAGAGGGCTCACCGATGACACGGATCCCGGACGGCACGGCGCTGGCCGGCAAGCGCGCCCTGGTGATCGGGGTCGCGAACGAGCACTCCATCGCGTATGGCTGTGCCAGGGTCTTCCGCCAGCTCGGGGCGGAACTCGCCCTGACCTACCTGAACGAGCGGGCGAAGCCGTTCGTCGAACCCCTGGCGCGGGAACTCGGCGCGGCGATCCTGGCCCCCTGCGACGTCCAGAGGGAAGGGGACCTCGAGGCCGTGTTCTGGCAGGTGGCCGAGACCTGGGGCGGCCTCGACATCGCCCTGCATTCCATCGCCTTCGCGCCGAAGGCGGATCTTCAGGGCCGGCTGGTCGACAGTTCGTCCGACGGCTTCAAGATCGCCATGGACGTGTCCTGCCACTCCTTCATCCGCATGGCGCGGCTCGCGGTGCCCCTGATGCGGGACGGCGGCACGCTCCTGACCATGAGCTACCACGGCGCCACGAAGGTCGTCCCGAACTACAACCTGATGGGACCCGTGAAGGCGGCGCTGGAGAGCGCAGTCCGGTATCTCGCCTACGAACTGGGCCAGCAGGCGATCCGTGTCCACGCGGTCTCGCCCGGCCCCCTCAAGACGCGGGCGGCTGCGGGTCTCAAGGATTTCGACCTCCTCCTGGCGGAGGCCGTCCAGCGCGCACCGATCGGCGACCTCGTCGACATCGACGATGTCGGCCTCACCGCGGCCTACCTGACGACGCCCTACGCGGCCCACCTGACCGGGATGACCGTGTACGTGGATGGCGGCCTCAGCATCATGGCGTGACGTGCGCCGGGACGCCCGATCACCGCCCGCAAGCGACGGGGTGCAGCACCATGGCCGATCTCTTCGCCGAACTGATCTCCCCCGAGCGGGTCGTGTTCGCGGGCGAGGTTCGCTCCGTGCTACTGCCGGGTCTCAAGGGGGACATGACGATTCTGCCCGGTCACCAGCCCCTCGTGACGGGGTTGCATCCCGGCATCGTGTTCGCGATCGATGCGGACGAGACCGGCCGCCGCGCTTATGTGCGGGGGGCGCTGGCTGAAGTCGCGCCCGAACGGGTGACGATTCTCGCCGAGCGGGTCCTGTCCGTCGATGAACTGACCGGCGATCAGGTCGACGTGGAGATCCTGCAGCTTCAGACGAAGCGGGATGCCACCCTCAATGAGGCGACGCGGGCCAGGTTCGACATCTCGATCGGCCGCCTCGAGGAATTCAAGGCTGGGCTCGGGCTTTGACGGATCGGGTTGCCGGCGTGAAGGCGCGGCCTCAATACACCTCCGGAACGAAATGCCTCTCGCGGAGCGTATCGTCGTAGGCGTTGGTCTTGATGCGCTTCGGCAGGGTCACCGGCTCGCGCGTCACCTCTTCGTAGGGAATCAGATGGAGCAGATGGGCGATGCAGTTCAGCCGTGCCCGCCGCTTGTCGTCCGACCGCACGATGTGCCAGGTCGCGTGCGCCGAGTCGGTCGCATCCAGCATCTGATCACGCGCCTTCGAGTATTCATACCAGCGCTCGTAGGATTCCAGGTCCATCGGACTCAGCTTCCATTGTCGCATGGGATCCTCAATCCGGGCTAGGAAGCGGCGCTTCTGCTCCTGTTTCCCGACCTCGAGCCAGAACTTGATCAGCTGGATTCCACCGTCGACCATGAATTTTTCGATCAGGGGACAAAGTTCGAGGAAGCGCTGGCGCTCGGCCTTGCTGCAGAACCCCATGACGGACTCGACGCCGGCTCGGTTGTACCAGCTGCGGTCGAAGATCACGATCTCGCCCGCCGCTGGAAAGTGCTCGATGTAGCGTTGGACGAACATCTGCGTCTTTTCCCGGTCCGAGGGTGCCGGTAGCGCGACGACGCGGAACACGCGCGGGCTGACGCGCTCGGTGATGGCCTTGATCATGCCGCCCTTGCCGGCGGCGTCGCGCCCCTCGAACACCACGATGAGCCGAGCCCCGGTCTGCTTCACCCAATCCTGCAGGTGACAGAGCTGCACCTGCAGCCGGCGCAGCTCGCGCTCGTACGCCTTGCGTTTGAGCGTCTTGGGGGTCTCCGCGTCCCCGTGATCAACGGCGTATTCGGCGGTCGGCATGACCGGTGCGGCGTCGTCCATGGTCGTGATCCTTCCTGTCCTCGCCGCCGGCCGGACGAGCCCATTCATTCGGCCGGCAGGTGCTCCGGGGTGCCGGCTGCGCCGTCCAGCCGTGCCGCCGGCGGCCTCTCTCCCCTGGCCTTCACGAAGCTCCAGGCCCGCTCACGAAGGCCCTGGAACAGCACGTAGAGGGGCGGGATCACGAAAATGCCGATGAAGGACGCGGCGATCATGCCGCCGAAGACGGGCGTCCCCACGTTGCGCCGGGCGAGCTGGGAGGCGCCGGCGGCGATGACGAGGGGAAACAGGCCGAGGATGAAGGCGAAGGAGGTCATCATCACGGGCCGGAAGCGCAGGCGTGCCCCCTCGGTCGCCGCCTCGTGGAGCGGGATGTCCCGGTCACGCTGCTCCTTGGCGAACTCGACGATCAGGATGCCGTTCTTGGCCGCCAGGCCGATCAGCACGACCATGCCGATCTGCGCGTAGAGATCGAGGGTCAGGCCGGCCCAGACCATTGCCGCGTAGGCGCCCAGGATGCCGACGGTGACCGACAGCAGCACCGGGACGGGGATCGTCCAGCTCTCGTAGAGGCCGACCAGGAACAGGAAAGCGAACAGGATCGCGAAGCCGAGGATGATGGCGGTCTTGCCCTCGGCCCGCTTCTCCTGGAACGCCGTATCGGTCCACTCGCCCGCGAACCCCGCCGGCAAGGTCCGGGTCGCGACGGCCTCCAGGGCGGCGAGGGCCTGGCCCGACGAGACCCCGGCAGCCGGGGAGCCCTGCACCGTGACCGCCCGCAGGTTGTTGTAGCGGATCAGCGCGGGCGGCCCGACCACGATCCGGGCCTCGGCGAGGGAGCGCAGCGGCACCATCTCGCCGGTCCTGTTGCGTACGTTGATGCGATAGAGGTCGTCGATCCGGGTGCGGTCGGCGGCCTCGGCCTGGACCTGCACCTGCCAGGTGCGGCCGAACAGGTTGATGTCGTTGACGTAGTACCCGCCGAGCGAGGCCTGCAGGGCCTGGAACACGCTGTCCAGCGGCACCCCGAGGATCTGGACCTTGTTGCGGTCGATGTCGAGGAACACCGACGGGTTCGTGGCCGAGAAGGTGCTGAAGACGCGATTGAGCCTCGGCTCCTCGTTCGCCGCCACGATCAACCCGCGGACGACCTGGGCGAGTTCCTTCGGATCGCCGCCGCGCAGGTCCTCCAGCACGTAGGCGAAGCCGCCGCCGGTGCCCAGGCCGATGATCGGCGGCGGTGCCAGGGGGACCACGGTGCCCCCCTGGATCTCCCGGAACTGCCGCCCGAGCCGCGCGATGATGGCCGCCGCGCCGTCCCCGGCGCCGGTGCGCTCCTCGAAGGGCTTGAGGGTCACGACCAGGAAGGCGGCGTTGCCCTGGGAATAGTTGTCGATGAAGTTGAGCCCGATCACCGACGTCGTGTCGGCGACCGCGTGCTCCTGCCGCAGGATCGCCTCGGCCCGAGCCACCACCTCGGCGGTGCGCCCGACCGCGGCCCCCTCGGGCAACTGCACCACGACGAAGAAGGCCCCCTGGTCGTCCTCCGGCAGGAAGCCGGTGGGCGTCATCCTGGCGAGCTGAAAGCTGCCGTAGGCGGCCGCGGCGGCGAGCACGAGGCCGATCACGGAGAAGCGGACGATCCGCGCCACCACCGCGCCGTAGCCGTCGCGCACCCAGTCGATCGCCCGCATGATCACGCCCATGATGCCGCGGCGGGGGCCGTGATGGGGGCGCAGCAGCACGCCGCAGAGCGCGGGCGACAGGGTCAGCGCGTTGACCGCCGAGATCAGCATCGCGACCGCGACGGCCACCGCGAACTGCCGGAAGAGCTCGCCCGAGATGCCGGGCACGAAGGCGACCGGCACGAAGACCGAGAGCAGGACGAGGGTGATGGCGATGATCGGCGCGGTGATCTCGGCCATCGCCTGCTTGGTGGCCTCCCGCGGGGAGAGTTCGGGATGCTCCTCCATCACGCGCTCGACGTTCTCGACGACCACGATGGCGTCGTCGACGACGATGCCGATGGCGAGAACCAGGGCGAGGAGCGAGACGGAGTTGGCCGAGTAGCCCACCGCCTTGAGGGCGATGAAAGTCCCGATCAGGCTGACAGGCACGGCCAGCGTCGGGATGAGCGTCGCGCGCAGGCTGCCGAGGAACAGGAACACCACGACGACGACGAGCACGAAGGCCTCGAGCAGGGTCTTGCGGACCTCGCGCACCGTCTCGGTGATGAAGGTCGTCGGATCATAGGTGACCTTCCAGGCGAGGCCTTCGGGAAAGGACTTGGCCAGCGCGCCGACCCGCTTCTCGACCTCCTTCAGGGTCGTAAGGGCGTTCGCACCGGGCGACTGGTAGATCGCCACCACCGTGGCGGGGCTGCCGTTCAACCGGGTTTCCCGGTCGAGATTGGCCGCGCCGAGGTCGATCCGGGCGACATCGCCCAGGCGCAGAACGGACCCGTCCGGGTTCGTCCGCAGGATCACATCGCGGAACTGCTCCGCGGAACTCAGACGCCCCTGCGTCTGGATGGTGAGCTGGAGCTGCTGCTCGTCGGAGATCGGGCGGGCGCCGATCCGCCCCACGGGCGCCTGCACGTTCTGCGCCCGGATCGCTTCGATCACGTCGCTCGCAGTCAGGTTGAGGCCCGTGAGCTGGTCGGTCCGGACCCAGGCCCGCATCGCGTAATCCTGCGGCCCCCACAGGGTCGCATCTCCGACCCCGGGCGTGCTCTTGATGCGGTCGAGCAGATTGATCGTGACATAGTTCGAGATGAACAGGGGATCCTGCATGGCCTTGGGCGAGTAGACCGCCAGCACGCCCAGCAGCGCGGAGGACTTCTTCTTGACCGTGACGCCCTGCTTGCGGACGTCCTCGGGCAGCTTCGCCAGGGCGATCTGGACCCGGTTGTTGACGTTGACGGCGTTGATGTCCGGATCGGTGCCGAGTTCGAAGGATCCGGTGAGCGTGTAGCTGCCGTCGTTGCCGCTGACGCTCTTCATGTAGAGCAGCTTGTCGACGCCCACGACCTGCGACTCGATGGGCTGTGCGACCGTGGATTCCACCACCTCGGCCGAGGCGCCGGGATACATCGTCGTCACCGARACCTGAGGCGGCACGATGTCGGGGT